>DATLII010000218.1:0-4412 GCA_035539495.1 Dongiaceae bacterium | reverse complement strand
CCGAAAGAGGGTGGGCAAGCAACACTAACACCCAGTGGTCTTTCGTTGCCGTCGGCAGTATTGGCTGACCCGGGCCCGACCTTCGGCGCAGATTCAGTCTTGGTGACGGAAAGAAGTGGATTGCGGGCAGGCCAAGGCAATCAACTGGTGCAAGTGCCGCGCTCTCAGTTGGGTATCACAGGCTGCTGATCAGGAATTGTTGAATGCAATTATTTCGATTTTTTCTGTTCATCCCGCAACTCACGGATGGCGCCTCTCACCATCACTGCGCAGGTTTTTACCAGAATATCCTGCGGCGTGGTGTAACCACCCAGCATCCACTGCACCACCATGGCATTACTGACGCCGTTGAACGCCATCGCCAGACTGAACAGGAATTCGTCGGAAATCTTCAACTCGGGATAATCGCTGCGGATCAGCAGCGCCGACATATCGGCAGCCAACCGTGTTCCGGTCTGATGCAGGTTACGGACGTTCTCGCTACCGGACATGCTTTCGATATGCAGAATACGCACGACACGTTCGTTACGCATCAGTGTGAAGAACATATCGATCGACGCATACGTGCGCGCATCAAGCGCTTGCGGCATCTGCGGCACTTCTTTCATGACAATCTCGCGGATCACCGCGGTTTGTCTTTCATAAACCGCACAGAACAGGGCTTCGGTATCAGCAAAAGACTCGTAGAAATAACGCTCCGTCAATCCGGCGGTTTTGCATAACGCGCGCACGGTTGCGCCCCGCAGGCCCACGGTGCCAAACACCTCCAGGCCTGCCTCCAGAAAACGTTCGCGCCGTTCGACAACACGCTCAGCTTCACTGAGTCCGCCGTAGGTGCGGGCTGGGGATTTTTTGCTCGTTCGAGAAGTCATGGCGGCCATTTGACTACAAACCCCCATGCCCGGTAAAGAAGACATCAAACGCTGTTACATAATTGATCGACTTCTCAATGCAACGTTGAATGTGCTGTTGAGTGGGCACCAGATCCAATTCACTCCGGCGGCACAATACAACCGCATGCGCACCAGTCAGTAGGCCCAACGTCGTTCACAGCCCGCTGCGGGGCATCTGCCAACTGCATCGAGTTTTAGTGGTGGGAAAAAGCGGCGAAAGATATTTAAGTGGCCGGGAAATGGCTCACACAGCAATAACTTACAGGAGGAAAAAAAAGCCATCCGGCGCTATAGTACTAACCCGATAATCATAAGTAGTAGTGAAGCCTTTGTTCTCCCGGACGTACCCAGCCTGATGAAGTCGCTGAATGCCATGTGTGTCGCCCTTGCCCTGATCAGCAGCAGCGTTCTGGCCGACGACACACTTCTCATTACTGACCGCTCGGAACTGTGGGACCTCCCGCTGGAGCAACTGATGTTGATTCCCGTCAGCACAGTAGCCACCGGTACGCCGACACCCGTCTCCCGTTCCGCTTCCAGTGTCAGCGTGATCAGCCGGGCCGACATCACCGCCATGGGCGCCACCGACATCGACCAGGTGCTGGAAAGCGTGCCTGGTCTGCACATCACCCGCTCGTCCCAGGCCAACTATCCCCGTTACATCTTTCGCGGCGTCGCCTCCACCTACAACCCGGAAGCGCTACTGATGATCAACGGCATCCCACAGAAGACCTTGTTTAGCGGTGCCCGCAGCAACGTCTGGGGCGGCATGCCAGTAAAAGCCATCGAGCGCATCGAGGTGATCCGCGGCCCTGGCTCGGCACTGTATGGCGCCGACGCGTTCGCCGGCGTGATCAACATCATCACCCGCAGCGGCCGCGACATGGAAGACAACAGTGTCGGTGTGCGCGCCGGCAGCTTCGACACCTGGGGCGCCTGGACCCAACAGCGGGTGGATTTCGAGGAAGCCGTACTCGGCCTGGTACTGGAATACGAGGACAGCAACGGCACGCGGGAGCCGATTCCAAGCGACGCCCAAACTTTGCTGGACAGCCTCATCGGCACCGATGCCTCCCTCAGCCCAGGCCCGATGAATCTCGGCCGCCAGGCAACCGACCTGCGCGTCGACCTGACCGCTGGCCCCTGGCAAACCCGCCTGGGTTACCAGGGCCGCAATAATGTCGGCACCTTTGCCGGCATTGCCAGCGCACTGGATCCCAGCGGCCTTTACCGCAGCGAGCGCGTCAACGGCGACATCAGCTTCAACCAGGAACAATGGCAACCGGACTGGGATCTGCAAGCCACGCTCAGCGTCCTGCACCTCACCCAGGAATCGATCCGCGACAATTGGCTATTCCCCCCGGGCGCCAACGCCGGTACCGGCGTGTTTCCTGAAGGCGTGATCGGCAATCCCTCCTACTGGGAAAACCAGGCCCGGGGCGATTTGTCCCTGGCCTACCACGGCATCAAGCATCATATTGTGCGGGTGGGCAGCGGCTACTACTGGGGCGACATCTACAAGGTACAGGAGAGCAAGAATTTCGACGCCTACCTGAATCCTCTGCCAGGCGGCCTGACCGATGTGAGCGATACACCTGATGCGTTCCTGCAGGAAGGTCAGCGCACCTCCTCCTACCTGTTTGTGCAGGACGAATGGCGCCTGGCCGACAGCACCGCCCTGACCAGCGGCGTACGCTATGACCACTACTCGGATGTGGGTGATACCACCAATCCCCGTCTTGCCCTGGTGCAGGAATGGATCCCCGCCCTTTCCACCCGGCTCAGCTACGGCCGCGCCTTCCACGCACCCACCTTCATCGACCTGTATGCCACCAACAACCCGGTCGGCCTGGGCAATCCGAATCTGGAACCGGAAGTCATCGACACCTGGGAGCTATCGCTGCACCACCAACCCCGGACCAATCTCGGCTACAGCATTACCGGATTCAGCTATCGCATCGACGACGCCATTTCCTATGTGAACGGTACTGCGGCCAACATCGGTCAGCGCAAAGGACGGGGCGGCGAACTGGAAGGTACCTGGCAGGCTCTGCCCGTATTGCGGTTAGTGGCCAACTACAGCTATCAGAAAGCCACCGACCTGCAGACCGAAGCCGACGTGGGTCAGGCACCTCGTGACGATGCTTACCTGCGTCTGGAATGGGAATTCCTGGCCGACTGGCATTGGAACACCGAGGTGCTGTGGGTGGGCAAGCAGGCTCGTACCGTCGGCGACCCCCGCCCACCACTGCAGGACTACACCCAGCTCAACCTGACCCTGTCACGTCAAAACCTTTGGCGACAGTTAGACCTGATGTTGAACCTGCGCAATCTGGCCGATGCCAACGTGCGCGAACCCAGCGACGGCCCTTCTGCTCCCTTCCCCGCGCCCTTTATTCCCGACGACTATCCACAGCCCGGCCGGGCCGTGACGGCGGAAGCACTCTGGCATTGGTGAACCTTCTAGCATTACAGAATCACCCCCTCTCCCGGGAGGGTTCCGTTCAATAAATAATCTGCCATACTGGTTATCCGTGGCCACTTTTGTTACAGGTTACAAGGCCGCAACCTAACGTGACAAATCTACCCATAAATTCATGAATTTAGTTACGATGGCACCAAAGTTCAGTACGAATCGGGCGGAATCCCGCGTTTTACTGGCAGGAAATGAAAATTTAACGCCTGTTTCCCTCTGTGACCCATCGGCCACAGCGGCAACATCGGGGTTTTTCAACCAAATCAAGCCTCTTTACACAAATCCCATGTCCACCTTATACAAGTCTTGTAAAGGTAAATGGGAAATAATGATGAGGCCTGGTTTGTCTACTCGGGGCCTCGGATGTGCGGTCAACGGTCACCGCGTCCGAAGGTGGACAGCCACTGGCGCCAGGTTGCCAAAAGCGCCTACCAGGGCTTGCAACCACTGCAGGGAGCAGGGGACTAACACATCGGCATGGACGCCGCAGACCGCCGCCCCCGGCCATTTGGCCCGGGTGCATCCCTGACAAGAAAAAGAACAAGAGCGCTTTACCGATGACGTCGTCCACCAAGAACACCGCCGCATTCGCAGAACTGAGCCCAGAGCAGCGCCAAGCCCTGTTCGACAAGCTCCGGCAACGTAAACTGACCAACGCCCGTCGCCCCATGGCGGACGACCTGACACCATCCAGCGACACCCACCTGGCGCTTAGCCCGGTTCAAGTTGCCCTGCTACCCCAAGTGACCGCCAACAGTGCTAACCGGGTACTGGAGCTGACCTTGCGCGGTCCGCTCACACTTGAGGCGCTACGATCCGCCGTGGCCGATCTGGATACCCGTCACAGCGGATTGCAGGTGCGCTTCGACACCGACCAGTTCCTGCCGGTGGATCAGCCGCTGCCATTGCAAGCGAACACCATTTCCGATGACACCGCCGCTACGCTGAGCCAGCTTCGTCAGCAGCTGGCCCAGGATCACAGCCGCGGCCTGCAGGTTGGCTGCCTGCATCAGAACGACATCGTCACCCACTTATTGCTGGCC
>DATLII010000217.1:0-4048 GCA_035539495.1 Dongiaceae bacterium | reverse complement strand
ACGATGGCTACATAACCGCAACGGGTCGGGGGCTGCTGTTCGTCTGTCATGATCCGCTTCCGGTATTTTCCAAGGCATCGAGCATTAGGCCCGCCGCCATCTGTTCAGCCAGGCGCCGACTATGGCCTTCGCCCCGGCAATTCAGGTTGGCCTCTTCAACTATGCACTCCACCACGAAATGCTGGGAGTGCGAGGCCCCTTCCACATTGAGAATGTTATACACTGGCAACGGCAATTTGTGGGATTGCAGCAGTTCCTGCAGGCGGGTTTTGTTGTCCTTGACCGTGTCTTCCAGGGTCAGGTTGTCCAGACGCAGCGCAAACCAACCCAACACCAGGGTCCGGCATTGTTCCATACCGCTGTCCAGGTAGACGGCGCCGATAATAGCCTCCACCGCATCCGCCAGAATGGAATCCCGCCGCGAGCCACCGCTTTTCAGTTCGCCAGGCCCGAGACGTAGAAAAGGTCCCAGTTCCAATTGTTGGGCGATCTTGGTCAGGGTCACGCCCTTTACCAGATTGGCCCGCAACCGGCTCAACTGACCTTCCTTTGCCTGAGGAAAACGATGAAACAGAGTTTCGCCGATGATGAAATTCAGAATGGAATCGCCCAGAAATTCCAGGCGTTCATTGTTGTCCTTGCCACTGAAACTGCGGTGGGTTAGTGCAAGCTCCAGCAATGCTGGCTGTTGAAACCCATAGCCGAGCCGAGGAATCAGATTGTCCGGCTTCATGAGCCTCGTGCATTGATGGTGGCGGAGTGATTGAATTTGACCATGGCGTCGACGTTGCCGTACATGGGGATACGACGCTCATACTTGATATTGATGTTGATGATGCCGTCCTCTTTCTTGATCTGAACGTCATCTTTGCCCAATTCTACCTGGTTCACCTGAAGGCGTTTATTGATGGTCGACCGAATCTCGACAGGCCCCATCGCGCGAGTAGCATCTTCTTTGGCCACGTTTTCCAACGCTGTCTTCACGGCCAGATCATCGTAATAAGGGGCCCACAACTTCATTGCCGTCACTGCGGCAAATATCAGTGCCAGAGCAATGGTCATCATCCCCAAAGTGGAAGCGCCGCGCTGTCTTTTTATTGTATCCATGAACCGTCACCTCAAGTTGTCAATCAACCAATCGGTTACGCTCGAAACTCGGGATCCAGTTCGGCATGTGCATCCAGATCGCAAAAGCCTTGCCTACGATCAGCTCATCCGGCACAAACTTCCAGTAGCGGCTGTCGCGGCTGTTGTCCCGGTTGTCACCCATCATGAAGTAACCGTCTTCGGGCACCACCCAGGATTCCTCGGGTTCCGGCGAACGCTGCAAGGTCACCATGATGTCGTGGTTCACCTTGCCCAGTTGTTCATTATAGATTTTAAATTCCGGTCTGCCCGCCGGCAGCTGCGCTTCCAGCGTTTGCGGTACAGGTTCGTTGTTGATGAACAGCTGTTTGTTGCGATAGGTGACGTGGTCACCCGGCACGCCAATCACCCGCTTGATGTAATTGATGCTCGGGTTTTCGGGATACTTGAACACCATGATGTCGCCGCGCTCGGGCTTACCGATCGGCACGATCTCAGTGCCCAGCACCGGCAAGCGCAGGCCATAAGCGAATTTGTTTACCAGGATATAGTCGCCCACCAACAGGGTGGGAATCATGGAACCCGTCGGGATCTTGAACGGCTCCACCAGGAAAGAACGCAATACCAGCACCACC
The DNA here is from genome assembly GCA_035539495.1 of Dongiaceae bacterium. GTDB lineage: Bacteria > Pseudomonadota > Gammaproteobacteria > Pseudomonadales > Ketobacteraceae > Ch67. The sequence goes on along the minus strand of DATLII010000217.1, from coordinate 2,327 downwards.
AGCAGCACCGGGAAAAACGACACCGGATACTCGATCCAGACCGGCATCGGCGCGCCCTCGGCCCGGGTGCGGCGGAAGATCAGAATATCCAGCAGGTAAACCAGGCCAGTGACCGCCACCAGCACCACCAGAATGAGCGCGAAATCGAAATCCATCGGTTATTTGTCCACCTTGAGTACTGCGAGGAATGCGTCCTGGGGAATTTCCACCCGCCCCACTTGCTTCATGCGCTTCTTGCCTTCCTTTTGCTTTTCCAGCAGTTTGCGCTTACGGCTGACGTCGCCGCCGTAACACTTGGCCAATACGTTCTTGCGCAGGGCCTTCACGGTCTGGCGCGCGATGATCTTGCTGCCGATGGAGGCCTGGATCGCCACGTCGAACATCTGACGCGGGATCAGTTCCTTCATTTTTTCGGTCATCACCCTGCCACGGTACTCCGCTTGGTCGCGGTGACAGATCAGCGCCAGGGCATCCACCTTCTCACCGTTGATCATCACGTCCACCCGCACCAGATTGCTGGAATCAAAGCGTTTGAACGAGTAATCCAGCGACGCATAGCCCCGGCTGGTGGACTTCAGCTTGTCGAAGAAATCCAGCACCACTTCGCTCATGGGAATCTCGTAGTGCACCGCCACCTGCTTGCCCATGAACTGCAGGTTTTTCTGGGAACCGCGTTTTTCCACGCAGAGGGTGATCACGTTGCCCAGGTACTCCTGCGGCACCAGGATGTTCACGTCCGCCACCGGCTCACGGAAATCTTCCACCCGCGCCGGGTCCGGCAGCTTGGACGGGTTGTCCACGTACATGGTCTCGCCGTTCTTCAACAGCATTTCATAAATTACGGTGGGCGCGGTGGTAATCAGGTCCAGATCGTATTCCCGCTCCAGGCGCTCCTGGATGATCTCCATGTGCAGCATGCCCAGGAAGCCGATGCGGAAACCGAAGCCCAACGCGTCAGACGTTTCCGGCTCATAGTGCAGCGAGGCGTCGTTCAGGCTGAGTTTTTCCAGTGCATCTCGGAAACGGTCGTAGTCGTCGGAGCTGACGGGGAACAAGCCCGCGTACACCTGCGGCTTGACCCGTTTGAAACCTTCCAGCATCGCCACTTCTGGTGTCTTGGCGTGAGTCAGGGTGTCACCCACCGGCGCACCGTGGATGTCCTTGATGCCCGCAACCACGAAGCCCACTTCGCCCGCCGCCAGAATGCCGGTTTCGGTGCGCTTGGGGGTGAAGACGCCGATGCTGTCGACGATCTGGTCCTTACCCGTGGATTTGACGATGATCTTGTCGCCTTTCTTCAGTGTGCCCTGCATCACCCGCACCAGCGACACCACGCCCAGATAGTTGTCGAACCAGGAATCGATGATCAGTGCTTGTAGCTTGCCTGCACGGTCGCCCTTGGGCGGCGGAATCACCTTGATCAGGCGCTCGAGCAACTCGGGCACGCCGAGTCCGGTCTTGGCACTGCACTGGGCCGCGTCGGTAGCTTCGATACCGATGATTTCTTCGATCTCCTGCGCCACCCGCTCCGGCTCCGCCTGGGGCAGGTCGATCTTGTTCAGCACCGGCATTACTTCCAGCCCCTGCTCGATTGCGGTGTAGCAGTTGGCCACCGACTGCGCCTCAACGCCCTGGCCCGCATCCACCACTAGCAGCGCGCCCTCACAGGCTGACAGGGAACGGGACACCTCATAGGAAAAATCCACGTGGCCCGGGGTGTCGATGAAATTCAGCTGATAGGTCTTGCCATCCTGCTGGGACTTGAAATACAGGGTGACGCTGTGAGCCTTGATGGTAATGCCACGCTCCCGCTCCAGATCCATTGAATCCAGTACCTGGGCTTCCATCTCCCGCTCACTCAGGCCACCGCAGATCTGGATGAAACGATCAGCAAGGGTGGATTTTCCGTGGTCGATGTGGGCGATGATGGAAAAGTTACGTATGTGGCTTAAGTCGGTCACAGGGGCGAATTACTTCAGGCAAAAGGAATGGAGGCGGAAAAAACTGCGGCAATTCTACCGGTTTTCCCCTGGCCTTGCATTAGATGAATAGGCAAACCCCAAGCGGCTGAAAAAGCTGGGATTTAATGCTGGATGGGGCTATCGAAGAACCCCAGACAAATCACGGATTGGCGGCAAGCGCCTTTACGTGTTCGGCCACCTTACTGGCCGTTGCCAGTGGGATTTCGCCCACAACAGTGACCTGAGCCGAAGATTCCGGCAGCAAACGGTTGACGGCAACCGTGGCGCCACGAGCCCTACTCGACTCGATTGTCGTGCTGCCTTTAGGTTCGAAAAACACGGTGAATGCCGCCAGACCATCAGTGA
>DATLII010000216.1:0-17309 GCA_035539495.1 Dongiaceae bacterium | reverse complement strand
AACAACCCAATCGCACCGCAGAAGCTTTCTGTTTCATGACCATTTCCTTTGTGTCCGAATCCTTTTAAGGACGGTGGCGCTTCCAACGAAGCGCCACCGCGTGTGTCATGCCGATCAGTTGACGCGGATCGCGATATAGGTCGCGTTGTTGGCCTCTGTAACTTCACCCAGTGTGCCATCTTCATCGATTACCACACCCAGCCAGTAGGTCTGGCCACTGGTCAGCGATGCGGGAATGGTGACCGGCGCCTGGAATGTCATGACGGTATTGCGGCCCAAGCCCATACCGTTACGACCACCAATACGGGTGTCACCGGTGGAGATGGTGTCGTTGGTGGAAACAAAGAAGCCGACTTCAGTGGTTTGATAAGTTTCGCCGTTGTTTTCGTAGCTGAATTCCAACAGATAGCTTGAGCCTTTGGTGACGTTGTAACGCGGCTCGCCGTTGAAGGTGGACCAGCCCACTGCACCGCCGCCCGAGGTAAGAACGCGGGTGCGTCCATGCGTGCTGTATTCGCCGCTGGAACCTGTGTGCCGCCACTGTGCCACACCCAGATCTTCCACGCTGCCTGCGTTGGCGCCGTAAATAGCCACCGCACCGTTCGATGCATCTTCACCGAAGTAGGCGCGCGAGGTGCTGCCATTGGCGTGAATGTGAGTCCAGTCCTGGCCCATGATGCTGTAAGTGTCAGAGGTGTGACTCAAGCCAAGGGCGTGACCCAATTCGTGAATGGCAGTGGTGTGGAAAGGACGGCTGGAGCCACCGTAAGGCCACAGCGAAGTTTTGGTGGTAGAAGTGGTGTAAGCGACGGTATTGTCGAAGCGGATATCGGTTTCGGTGAAGGTGCCAGCGCCACAATTCATCCACCAGTTGGTGATGGCAGGTGCGCCGAAGCCGCTGGTCCACCAGACTTCGTTCTGGCCGTTACCCAGACCAACGCTGGTATCGCCGTAAACAACGCCGAAATCAAAAGCGCCCGGGTTTTGGTTGACACGGGCAATGGAATCACCCAATGCGGTTTGCCATGCACCCGCAGGGAATCCTACGCTGCTGGCCCGCAAAGTAGCACTGCTGCCGCTCCAACGAATATTGTTGCCACTGCAAGTAATCAGCGTGTAGGCATTGGCCATATCACTCAATGCAAAAGCAGCCAGCGCAGATCCCATCATCATCAGCTTGTTGAATTTCATTGTTGTCTTCTCCGTAACCGTCGAAATTTCCATGAGTAAGGTGTTTCACAATCCAAGGCAAAACGACTTGAACGGGGCAGAGAATACAGTGCGAATGCAAATGCAAGAAAACACTTTTGATGAATCAAATGCGCAAATTACGCCAGCACAAACCCATCAACGCGGCACAAAAGTTTCGTGATTAATGAGCGATCGAGTCGCGGTTATTTAATAGATTGAATAACGCAGGAAGGAAGATTCAAAAACAGAATTACGTCGGGTAATTATTAGGAAGGAAAAATCGAGCGCGAAAGAATTACGGATGAGCTAACGAATGAGGCGCAACCTGAAAAATCAGGCCGCGCCTTTTTTACTGGAAGGACGCTCTGCCTTGGGCAGGCAGGCGAACAGATAGGTCTGCTGGATAATCAATGCGTCAGTGCCGGCGCGGTGCGGCACCATACCGGTTTCCCGCAACACTTCCTCGCGGCTTAACTGCCAGCGCTCCAATTGCGCTTCTGCCAACAGGGAGTAGATGGTGTCTAGCTTGAAGCGCTGGGTGACGCCGGCTTCATGAAACAGTTTGGCCAGCCAGCTGTGGTCAACGCCCCAACCATCGCTGTAGGCGGTCTTGCCACGCAACAACATGTTCAATTCGTCCGCCACGTGACGCAGGTTCTGACCTTCATTCTGCAAACGATCACGGGAAATGCCATGCACGTCTTCAGCGGATTCCTGCCAGTGGGTCCATTCCTTCAGCGGACGGATCAACCAGGAATGCAGGGAGCCATCCGGCATGGCCACACCGATTTCGATCGGGTAGCTACCCGAACCGAATCCTGATGCCTCGATGTCCAAAATGATGGGGGTTTCCACGCTTCCTTCTGCCTGCAGTGCGGCCAGCCATTTAATGTGCGCGCGATGCACGATGCTGGTTGTCATGATGTCCATACACTCCACTCATCCCGTTTGAGCGGATTAGACCACTCCCTTGTGACAAGTTCTGGTTCGTTGTTGCGGTGCGGTCACCCGCTTCCGTGGGTGACCCTTCTGACTAATGTTTAAGCGTAGCAGTATAGCGGGAATTGCCTTTGGCCAATGTCACTTTTTCCACAAAATCTGTGGATAACATTGGGGATTGATTTGGGTTAACTGCTCAGACCGCCAACAATCCCGCGCCTCGACGTCAAAAGTACGTTTTTTACTCAATTGCCAGTGACTGACTTTTCAGCAGCTTAGGGCGCCCGCTCCAGTTGCCCACAGATTGTGTCAAAACCGTGACGCACTGTTTTGACTCGCCGTATACCTGTGAATGAAATCCGCTAGAGCCGTGCCTCAGCGGGTAAGCAACCGCTGACCAATCCAGTGCCGCGCAAATTGGTGGGCCGTGCGACCGCTACGGTTGCCCCGATTGCCGGCCCAACGGATGCACAGCAATCGCACCTCGTCATTCCACTCATGCTCCAAGCCGTGGCGCGCTGCCAGTTGCTGCAGCCAGTGCTGGGCGATCGCCAGGTACTGGTCCTGGTTGATCGGGTAGAAGGTTACCCACAGGCCGAAACGGTCGGACAGGGACACTTTTTCCTCCACCGCCTCGGCATGATGCACCTCGGTGTCCACCACCCGGGAGCCTTCGCTGTCGGCGTGATAATCCGGCATCAGGTGGCGACGATTCGACGTGGCATAAATCAGAATGTTGTCCGGCGGGCTGTAAACGCCTCCATCCAGGGCGCTTTTCAACGCCTTGTACGCTTCGTCCTTATCGTCGAACGACAGATCGTCGCAGAACAGGATGAAGCGGTAAGGCTCGCGCTGCACTGCCGCTACGATATGCAACAGATCGGCCAGATCGGATTTATCGACCTGGATCACCCGCAGGCCATCGTCGCGGAATTGATTCAGCAGCGCCTGGATCAACGAGGATTTGCCCGTACCGCGGGAACCACTCAGCAATACATTGTTGGCTGGTAGGCCTTTCACAAACTGGCGGGTGTTGTTTACCACCTGATCTTTCTGCCGATCGACGCCCAGCACGTCGTCCAGGCGATTGGCAGGCGTAGTAGTGACCGCTTCCAGCCAGGCATGGTGAGCATCTCGACGCCAGAAGGCAGCACCCACGCGGGACCAGTCGACGGGCACCGGCATAGGCGGCAGCAGCGGCTCGAGGCGGTCCAGCAGATGTTCCAGTTTGCGCGCCAAGCGGGGTAACAGGCCGAGGGATTTTACGGCAAAGGTTTTCATAGGATTCGATTCCAGTACCTTCAGATCTCGTGCAGATATTGCCAGTCGCCATCGGGGCGCTGCAGCAGGCGGTGGCGCGATCCGGGCAGTTCGGGGTTGCCTTCCATGTGGCCAGCGTCGCCGTTATAGAGGTAAACGACAGCGTCCGCCGTTTTCACCACTTTGGGTTCGATCTTGGCCGGCGGCTGAGCGGCGAAATGAGCCATCGCCTCCGCCACTGTAGTAAATGGTTGCAACAGGGTGAGCGTGACGAAGGTGGGCGGCTGCAATTCAATACGACCTTCGCGGCGGGCCTGCAATGCGGTGGCGGGCGAGTGCCATTCAAATGCGTGGATCTCGCCACCATCGACCTGCACATCTTCGGCGGTGGCCGGTGCCAGGAAGAACCAGGTGCTGAAACGCTTGGGCCGGATGATTGGCGTGGTCCAGTGCGACAGGAACACCAATTCGGGCTCGGTCACCTCGATTCCCGCCTCTTCCGCCGTTTCCCGCACCGCTGCCAGCTTGGCCGCCTGCAGGGCATCATCGCCCGCTTTGAGAAATTCGTGCGCATCGATGCGGCCGCCAGGAAACACCCAGCTACCGGCATAAGCGATTTCGGAATTGCGGTGCAGCAGCAGGACTTTGAGGCCTTCGGGAGTATCGCGCAGCAGCACGACGGTGGCGGAGGGTATCGGGGTGGATGAGGACATGGACGCTTCCGGATCGGGGAAAAGCAGCAAGAGTGGGGGATCGGTCACCCACCGTCAAGCGGCGGTCATGACAAGTTGTGGGTGCGACTTGCGTGATCCCGCAGCAAACGCTCCAGGTCTGATGGAGGCAGTGGACGACTGAACAGATAACCCTGCATTTCGCAGCAACCTTCCGCCTGCAGGAATGCGCGTTGGGCTTCGGTTTCCACGCCTTCGGCCAGGGTTTTCAGGCCCAGGCTGGACGCCAGCGCGATGATGGCGCGGGTGATTGCCTTGTCGTCTGGCGCATCCGGTACATTGAGGGTAAAAGAACGATCGATCTTGAGTTTCGATACCGGTAAATGTTTGAGGTAGGACAGCGATGAATAACCGGTACCGAAATCGTCGATAGCCAACTCGACGCCCAAGGTGCGGAACGCCTGCAGGCTGGCCGCTGCCTCGCCGGCACGCTCCATGAACATGCTCTCGGTGACTTCCAGCTCCAACCAGGCGGCTTCGCAGCCGGTTTCGTCCAGCACTTGCAGCACACCCGCCACCAGTTCCTTGCGCCGCAATTGTTTGCCCGACAGGTTCACCGCCACCCGCCCTGGATTCAATCCGGCATCGCGCCAGCGTTTCATCTGGCTGCAGGCTTCACGCAATACCCACGCGCCAATCGGCTCGATCAACCCAGTGTCTTCCGCCAGTGGAATGAAGTGATTTGGCCCCAACAGATTCAGATGGGGATGCTGCCAACGCACCAGCGCTTCCAACCCTACGATCGCCCCGCTCTGCAGATCCACTTGCGGCTGGTAGTGCAAGCGGAACTGGTTTTGCTCCAGCGCTTGCCGCAATTCGGTTTCCAGTTGCACGCGGGACAGCGCCTGCTCCGTCATGTCTTCAGTGTAAAAGTGGAAGCTGTTGCGGCCTTCGGCTTTGGAGCGGTACATGGCAGCGTCGGCGTTGCGTACCAGGGTTTCAGGATCGCTGCCATCTTGCGGGAATAGACTGATGCCCAGGCTGGCCGTGACATACAGATCGCGCTCGCCGACCCGCAGTGGATTCTGCAATTGCGCCAGCAGTTTTTGCGCCACCATCACCACTGCGCCTGGATCCTGGATTTGTTCCAGCACCACGATGAATTCGTCGCCGCCCAACCGCGCGACGGTGTCTTCGTCGCGCACCAGTGAGCGCAGGCGCCGTGACACCTGCCGAATCAGTTCATCGCCCACGGCGTGACCCAGGCTGTCGTTGATATCCTTGAAGCGATCCAGGTCGATGAATATCACCGCCACCGGTTGCGGTGAACGATGGGATTTGACGATGACCTGTTGCAGACGATCGAACAGTAACAAACGGTTGGGCAGATTGGTGAGATGATCGTGTTGCGCAATATGATGCAGGTGAACTTCTTTTTCATGCAGCGAATCCAGATGTTCCCGCAGCATACCTTCCATATCGGAAAAAGCGCGGGCCAGCAAGCCGATCTCATCGGTGCTACGCACCGGCAATTCGCCCATTACGTGGCCTTTGGAAAAACGTTGCACGGCTCGCACCATCATCTGCAACGGCTGCGCCACTGCCCGCGTAATCAGTGCCGACAACACCACCGCACACAAGCTGAATGCAATGATGATTTGAATGATGGTGCGGCCCAGTTCGTCAGTGCCGGCAAAAATCGCGGGCAATGGGCGTGACAGGCCGAGCAATACGAATCGCTCCGGTGCCAATTCACCAAACGACAAGCGGATCAGCGCAGCGGCCTGATTGCGTTCCAACGGTTTGCTATCGTGGTATTCATGCAACCGAAACACCATGCTTTCCCGTTCGCCGTTGATCAATGCAGCGGCGTGCGGATAGAGCGTTTGAATTTGCATGCGCTGGCCGCGATCGAAACCAAAGGCCTTGCTGGCGTTCGGATGAATCAGGAAATCGCCTTCGTTATTGGTGAGATACAAATTCATGTCGCCCGGCAAATCCGTTTGCAGCAGATAGAACAGCCCGTTCAGGTCGATATTGATCACCACCAATCCCAATTTAGTGCCCTGTTCGTCCAGCACGGCGGTGGCCACCTGCAAGGTCGGTTTGTTCACGCCGAGATGAATGCCGGTTTCATGATTGATGAATATACGCGAGATGAACACTGCGCCCGGCGGCAGACGCAATGTTTGGTAAACGTAGGGATAGTGGGCCTTTTCCTGCATGTCGTCGCTGGCGACGCGGTGCAGGCCATCGCTGTTGCGATCTACTCGCACCCGTTCCAGGCCGTGATTGTTCGCTTCAATCAATCGGATCTGAAAATATTCCGGATGCAGCGCCAAACTGCTGTTGAAGATGTTGGCCAGCACATCCTCGGCCTCGGCACGATTGGTGAAGCCGCGCACGGGACGGAACACCGCACGCGCCGCCGGCAACGACGCCAGCAATCGCACGTTGTCGGCACTTTCATTCAGCATTTGGGTGAAGCTGCGGCCGATCACCTGCGTGGACGTCAGCAATTCCTGCTCCGCCGCTTTCACCAGCAACGTGCGACTTTCACTGAAGGAGTAGTAGCCGGTAAATCCCGCTGCCAACACGCTGAAAATCGACAGCAGCAAACCCAGCTTGATGCCAATGCCCAGTTTCATGGGGCACCTCGGTGGCTGGAATTATTCATTGCGATGCCTGTTCATTACGATCGCCGGAACGGATTTTGTCCCACAACTGCGCGCGTCGCGCGACATCTTCCACTGGTTGCAACCAGCGGATGCGATCGGCTTCGGCGGGTTCCAATGCGGGCTGCAAAGTATTGGCCAAGCCCTGCCGTTCTGTGAGCGCGTGGCTTACCGGCGTTTCCAGCATGTAATTGATCCAGGCGTGTGCCAATGCCGAATTGCGCGCGCCGCGGCTGATGGCCCAGCAATCCAGCCAGGCCAATGCGCCTTCCTGTGGAATCACGTAACCGGCGGCGATGCCGGCTTCCTGCAATTGTTTCAACTGCTGGTTGCCGTAGTTGCCGAAAATCAGCGCCACGTTGTTGTTGAGGGACAGCTCCACGGCTTCTTCTGGCGTGCTGTAAAACGTCAGCACGTTGCGGCGCAGGGCCATTAATTTTTTCACGCTGGCGTTGAATTGGGCGTCGTCGAGGCGGAAGGGATCGGGCGCGCCCAGCAACAACGCAGCGAGTGTGAAGTTGTGGCTGCTGGCATCGTAGGCCAGCACTTTGCCCTGGTAGCGCGGGTCCCACATGGCGTCCATCGACACCGGTGTTTCGAATACGCGGGTTTTGTCGTAGATCAGGCCCATTTCGGAAAAGGTGTAGGGAATGGCGTGAACGGTGCCAAGTCGGGTCAGGCCGGGGATCGCTTTATGGTCGCGAAAGCGGGGTAGTTGGTGTGCGATGTTGGGGATGGCGGACAAGTCGAGCGGCACGCTGAGGCCGCTGTCGATGTAGCGTTTCAGTTCAGCGGTGTTGACGGCAAACAGGTCGAAGTCGCGACCCTGGTTCGCGCTCAAGCGGGACCAGAGCTCGTCATCAGAGGTGACGACCGTGACGGTCACTTTCACTTTATGCTTGCGCTCGAATTCCGCCACCAGGTCGGCGTCGGCATAACCGGGCCAGGCCAGAACCCGCAGGGTTTCCGGCGGTGTTTCGCTGGTGCAGGCCGTTAGTAGCAGGGTTGCGGCTAACAGGCAGATTTGCAGGATTTGAACGAAACAAGTACGCATTCGCCGACTCCCACTACTGCGCGTGTCCGAGGGTGGAATCAGCACTATAGGCCAGGAATAGGATTACTGCCGTTGATTAAAATCAGGCCACATGAAAATCGCCCTTTTGCACCGCCAGATTCACCGCGCGCCCCTGCTGCAACAGGATGACCCGGTCAGCAGAAGCAATGGTTTCGGGCCGGTGGGCAATGATGATGCGGGTGAGTTTCAGTTGACGGATGGCCTCGTTGACCTGCTTTTCCCGCGCCACGTCCAGGTGGCTGGTGGCCTCGTCCAGGAACAGGAAGCGGGGCTGCTTGTACAGCGCTCGCGCCAGCAGGATGCGCTGTTTCTGCCCGCCGGACAGGGCGCCGCCCATATCGCCGATCAGGCTGTTATAACCCATTGGCAGCGCCTGAACGTCGGAGTGCACGCAGGCCATTTGGGCGCACTGCTGAATGCGGTCCCAATTAGGCTGGGGATCGAAGAAGCAAATGTTGTCGGCGATAGAACCGGCGAACAGCGGATCTTCCTGCAGCACCGTGCCCACCATGGAGCGGTAGCGGGACAGGCCCAATTGCTTCAACTCCACACCGCCGACCTGAACACTGCCTGACTGCGGCTGAAGCAGACCCAACAACAATTTCAGCAACGTGGTTTTGCCGCAACCGGAGGCGCCGACAATCGCAACGCTCTCCCCTTCCTTGATTTCCAGGCTTAAATTATTCAGCACCGGCACTTGGCCATCACCGTAGGCGAAACGTAGATCGCTCACGTGCAGGCTGGCGGCAGGCAATGCACTCAGCGCTTCATCCACATGCGGGCCGTCCACTTCTGCTTCTGCCAGCGCGATATCGCCGACGCGCTCGGCGTGCAATCCCAACATGCGCAACTCGATCGCCTTTTCAATCAGGTTGATGACGCGGGTGCTGAATTGATCCTTGTACGCTAGGAATGCCACCAGCATACCCACGGAAAATTCACGCTGCAGAATCAGCGACGCGCCCAGGCCGATCACCAGAATATGTTCCAGACCAAACACCAGACCATTGCCAAGACGATACAGAATATGCAGCTTTTGCAAACGCACATCGGCGTTGACCTGATCCACTGCCAGATTCTGGAATTGCGCCCGCCGCTGCTGCGCGCGATTGAACAGTTTCAGACTTTGAATGCCGCGCACGGTTTCCAGCAAATTCGACTGCTGCCGCGCGGCGCGTTGAATGCGATCGTCGGTGGCCTGGCGCAATGGTGCGAACAGAGCCAGTCGCAAGATCAGATACAGCAATGCGGCCACCATCACCACCAATGCCAGCATCGGACTGTAGATCAGTATCATGGCCGCAGTGCAGATCGCCATCAGGCCATCGATCAGCGCTTCCAGCAAACTACCGGTCAGCGTGCGCTGAATTTGATTCAATGATTCGAAGCGCGACACCACATCGCCCAAATGACGGCGTTCGAAGAATCCATACGGCAGTTGCAGCATGTGGCGAAACAAACGGCTGAGCAATTGCAGATTCAGACTGTTGCCCAGCACCATCAGAATCCAGCCGCGTAAGGCTTCCACACTGACACGAAAAAACACCAGCAGACCAAAGCCGATAACGAGCAGTTGCAACAGATCGGTGTCACCGGCTACCACCACGTCGTCCAGCACCAGCTGGCTGAACCAGGGCAGCAGCAACGCGAACACTTCCAGCACCAGCGCCAGCAACAACACTTGCAGCACGGCGCCACGCACGCCGGGCAAGCGCCCCACCAGGTCACGCAAACGTACCCGCTGCCGTTGCACTTGCGGCTCGAAACCGGGAGCGGGTGCCAGTTCCAGCGCGACACCGGTGAAATGGGGCGACGCTTCCGCCAGACTCAATTCAATCTTGCCCTTGGCAGGATCATGCAGCACCAAGCCGTTTGCGCTGACACGCACAAGCACCACAAAGTGATTGAAATCCCAATGCAGGATCGCCGGCAATGTCAATTGATTCAGCGCGTCCAGTTCCACTCGCAGTGGACGGCCAGACAAATCCAGACGGGCAGCAAACTCCATCAGCTGCGACAACGTCATACCCTGGGCCGACACCACGCAACGCCGGCGCAAGCTGGGCAGATCGGTGTCGAAGCCGTGATAACCCGCCACCATCGCCAGGCAAGCCAAACCACACTCCGCCGCTTCGGTCTGTTGCAATATGGGCACGCTGGCGCGGCTGGAAAAACGCAACGGATTCACAGCGCACCTGTCAGGCTGAACAGCGGATCAAGCAGCCACTGGAATAAACGCCGCTTCTCCAGTTTCACATCGGCATCCAGCAACATGCCCGCCTGCAACGGAACAGCCTGTTGATACGCCTGCAATGTCTGCCGTGTCGGACGCACCACCACGCGATAAGCCGGCTCATCCAGTTTCACCGGAAAATTGCCTTCGTCCGGCGCAATCAGATTCTGCGAGATTTCACTGACTTCGCCTGGCTGACTGCCGAAACGCTGATAAGGAAATGCCTCGTAACGCAGCGCCACTTGCTGCCCTCGCGCAATAAATCCAATGGAGCGACTGGGCACCAACAGATGCGCCTGTAAATCCGAACCCTGCGGAAGAATCGATAACAGGGGTGCCTGCGTAGTGGCGGTCTGCCCTTTCTCCACCAGAATCGCGGTGGCGGTGCCAGCAGCGGGCGCGGTGATCACAATGCTGCGGCGCGCCTGATATTCGGTGAGTTCCTGTTCCTGGCTGGAAATAGCGCGGTCCAGTTGCGCGCGCTGACGGGCGAATTCGAAACGGCTGCTGGCGATCTCGGCCTGCACATTGGTGGCGTCCTGTTCCAGTGTGAGACGGTTGCGCTTGAGTGCCTGCAATGCGCTGTCATGATCCAGCACCTCATCCTGCTTTTCCCGCATTTGCAGTTCCGACACAAAGTGGCGGGCAAACAGTTCGCGGAATTTTTCCTGATTGGCTTGTGCACTGGCCAGGCGTTGCTCCCGCAAGCGAACTTCCTGTTCAAGCTGACGGACCTCGCCAGCCAACGTGGTGGCACGGTCCTGCAACAATTGCACGCGGATACGATTCAGATCATCCTGCTTTTCCAATTCGTCCAGCAGACTGTCGCGACGTGCAGTGATATTGGCAATCGCAGCGGCGCGAGCATCCGCGTTTTCCAGCGACGCTTGGTCGGCCGCCAGCACAAATAAAATGTCGCCCTGCTTCACCGCCTGGCCTTCACTCACGCGCTTTTCAATGACAGTGCCGGCTTGCGTGGCCACCACTTTCACCAAGCCCTGACTTGGCGCCAGAAATCCAACAACGCGCGCCTTGCGCGTGTATTCGCCGAAGCCAATAAATAAAACCAACGCCAATGCCAATAACGCGAACAATGCAGTGAGCCAGGCCAACGGCGCTGTGCGCACAGCTAATACATCGCCCATCTGCGCGCCGCGTCGATGGGCGATGGCCTCCGCTCGAAACAAGGACGTGGTTGTAGAAGTCATGTCAGAGCAGTTCCGGATTGGCCGCGTCACGAATGGCAGCGGTCGGGATGTACGTATTCGTCACCACCTGCGGACAACGCATACACGCGGCACGCCCTTCCTGCTCGAACCAACGACATTCAGCGCGGATACTGCACACCGGCAAACTATCAGTCACCACCGGCACCCAACGCACGATCTTCTGCACCAGACGGCACTTCGATTCCGCCTCGGCATAATGATCACAACCACTGCAAGCACAAGGCGCGGCGATGCGGAACACTTCATCCGGCGACACCGGGGCAGTCTGTGCCAACAACTCCGGTGTCACCGGCGCGGGTGCCGCCAGATACGCCGTTGCCGGCGCATCCGGGGTACCGCCGACCACACCGAATACCTTCGCGCCTTCCCAATCGGGCTGAGCGCTGGGGCAATGGAGCTTATGATCGGCTGTCATGGCTTAGACCGTCCGGCTGAGTGTGCCCAGGGTGGCCAAGCCGCCCAGGTCTGCCACCGGGTTGATCTGGGGCGCAAGGACGCCACCCAGATAATCCATCCGACCGCCGTTGATGAGGCCCTTGCTGAGCAAAGAAAACGCGCCGCCGCCAACAGCCGCGACTTCCTCGGGGCTGAGTTGACGCAGATACGTTTCCCGCGCAGCCAGCGCCCGCGCCACGCCTTCGGCAGCGGCCGATGCGATGTCGGATTCAGTGATGCGTTTTGATTTCATGGGTACTGAGTTCATGTCGTTCTCCTGATCGGAAAAGAAAATTAAGTCCTTGTAGCCGTTGACGCTCAGCCGGCGATGGGCAACGCCTTTTTAGCAACCGTGGCGAGCTTGCCGACGATGGCGACATTGATTCGCGGCAGTGCAACCGCCGGAAAATCCGAGATGTCCTGATCCGGTGACAAGTAGCCACCGCCCACCTGCTGACATTCTTCCAGATTCAATTCACGTACGGCCGGTTGCTGGTTGGTTTGCAATTCCATGTGTGTCTTCTCCTGCGAGTTAGTAAGTTTTTGGGAGCACGTCGCGGCAAAAAAATTTGCATGGCCTCCGCCGTTTTTTGGCGCGACAGGGCAAGGCTAAACGGCAATATCGCGGAGCGCCTGTTAGAAGCTGCAGTTGTTAATCGTGATTTAATGAAGAATGCAAATGCCGACGCACTGCAAAAGAAACCGTTTTTTTCACCGAAACAAATTGCGCAGCGCATTAGCAATGCGGGAACGTCTGAATGCTGGGAAGAAATTCAGCTTGATTTAGAGGGTGGAAACGATAAAAGACTGCAAAGTATTACTTCGGTGATGAGTGGAGCGAGATTGGTAAAAAAATTTTGCGGGTAGCTGCACGATTTTTTGCGCGCATTGCAAATTTATTTGCGGCGGCGTTTCGGAGCGAAGGAATTAGTTGCGTATCACTGCAAAGATATTTGCGCTGGCGTCCATCGAAGTGAAAATGATGCAGCCGCGAGTTGTTGGCGCAGCATGTTCCACCGGGAAGTATTTTGTGTGCAGGAAGTGACCGGGAAGGACCGGAGAACCACTGGGAAGTCTCCTCGGTCTGGCCACTGCCGGGTCGCCCGAGGTAGCCGAAACTATCTTTATGCCAGGATTGGCGTTAGTCTGCGCCCAAACCACACGTCGTTTAAGGGGAGATACCACATGAGCAAAGGCCAGGACAGCAAGAAAGAAACGAAGAAAAAGCCCGCTAAAACCATGAAAGAAAAGAAGGACGTCAAGAAAGCGAAAAAAGCAGGCAAGAGCTGAATCAGCCAGACCGGAACCCTGCCATCACCCGCCACTGCAGGGTTCCGAATACGACTTTAGCGCTCACTTCGCCAACGCCACCACCAGATTCCTGATCTCCGTCCACCAGAACGCAAACGCTAGCAGAATCCCACCCAGCTGATCAGCCCCGTGCACCTTGTCGAACGTAACCAGGTACACAAACTCATCTAATCCTTTCATTCCCGGCACCGACATCCACCGCTGCAACAGTGCAATCGCCAGCAACACCACCGCAATGCCAGCGACCCACAACTGCGGTTTCTCAAACGTCGGGGGCAGCACGTTGCCACCGGCACTGGCCGGCAATAGCAGCCGCCGCCCCGCCAGCACCACCGCCAGGCAATTCAACACCAGGGTGACATTATTGATCGCGGCGTGAATCGGACCCACTGCACTGCCGCGCGCAAACGGCGGGAATCCAAGCGTGGTGAGCATGCCCAGCAGACGACGGGACCAGCCGTCGCCGCGGAACAGACGGCCCAGCAAGGCGCCGGGCGTGGTGGTAATACCCAGGGTGGGCAGCAGCTGGTCCAGTACCTGTATCAACGTTGGGACAAAGATCAGGACCAGCACAAGGCCATACAGGTTTTTCTTCATGCGGCGCGGCTCACTTACCCGCCTTCAGCAGCTGCCAGTATTTGTCGTAGATCAGCACTGCATCGCCCACGTCGTTGTGGAACTCGCCTGCATCCAGCGTCGCTTTGTCGGGGAAGATCACAGGATCGTTTTTGGTTTTCTCATCCAGCAGCGCTTTGCCCGCCGTGTTCGGCGTCGCGTACCCCACATACTCCACGCAGGCCTTCGCCACTTCCGCTTTCAACATGTAGTTGATGAACTTGTGCGCGTTTTCTACATTCTTCGCACCAGCGGGAATCACGAAGCTGTCCATCCAGAACACCGCGCCTTCTTTCGGATAGATGTACTGCAGGTTGGGATCATCTTCGCGCGACTGCACCACCGAGCCGTTCCAGATCATGCCCAGGCTCACATCGCCGGACAAAAACGGTTCCCGTGGCGCATCAGAGTTGAACACCAGCACGTTCGGCATCAGCTCTTTCAAATATTCGTAGGCTTCCTTGATTTCCGCCTCGTTGGTGGTGTTGGCGGAATGGCCCTTGATCCGCAGCGCCATATGGAACACTTCACGCACGTCGTCGGTCAGCAGCAGTTGGTTCTTGAATTTCGGATTCCAGAAGTCCTGCCAGCCGGTGATGCTGTCCTTGGGAATATTTTTTACGTTGATACCGATACCAGTGCTGCCCCACAGATACGGCACCGAATAATCGTTGTTGGGATCGAATGGTTTGTTCAACAGATCCCGGTCCAGGTTGCTGTAGTTGGGTACCTTGGTTTTATCCACCTTCTGCAGCAGGCCTTCCTTCGCCATCTTGTTCAGGTAATAGGTGGACGGCACCACCACGTCATAACCGGCGCCCTTCATCAATTTCATTTTGGTGTAGAGGGTTTCGTTGCTCTCGTAAGTGGAATACACCACCTCGATGCCGGTTTCCTTTTTGAATTCCTCCAGGGTGTCTTCCGGAATGTATTCGGACCAGTTGTACACCACCACCTGTTCAGCGGCCTGGGCCAAACCGCCCATCCCCACCAACGTCAACGCCGCCAGCCATTTTCCAATTGTCATGGATTATTTCCTCTTCAAAAGCCATTGGGATAACAAAACCAACGTCAGCGACAGCACCAGCATCAGCGTCGCCAACACATTCACTTCCGGTGATACGCCCACTTTTATCAGCGAGAACACACGAATCGGCAGAATTTCGTAACCGGGCCCGCTGACGAATGAACTTACGATCACATCGTCCAGCGACAGGGTGAAACTCAGCAGCCAGCCCGCCATCAAGGCAGGCGCGCTCATGGGAATTAAAATTTTGCGCATGGCGGTCCATTCACTGGCGCCCAGATCGCGGGCGGCATCCAGCACGGCGTGATCGAAATTGTTGAGCCGGCTGTACACTGTGATCAACGTAAACGGCAAACAGAAACTGGTGTGCGCCAGCAGCAGCGACCAAAAACCCAGAGAAATACCCAGCGCCATAAAGATCAGCAGGAAGGCGATGGCCAGTACGATATCCGGCGTCATCATCTCGACAAACACCAGCCCGCCCATGAAACGCTTGCCACGAAAATCGTAACGGTACAGTGCAATCGCACCCAGCGCGCCCAACACTGTCGCCAGGCTGGCGGCGCTCATCGCCACAATCAGCGAGTGCGCGGCAGCGTCCATCAGGTTGTCGTTCTGCCAAAGTTTTTCAAACCACTTCAGGGTGAAGCCGCGCCATTGCGTGCCGTATTTGTGCGCGTTGAAACCGTTCACCACCAGCACCACGATGGGCACGTACAAATACAGAAATACCGTGCCCACCAGCAACCACTTGGCCAGCCGGGTCACGTTAAAAGGCAGGCTAAAGCGTCGAGGCTGGTTAAAGTGTTGTGTCATGGATGCCCCCCGCTCGGTTGATGCGTTTCGACGCCTGGAAGTACGCCAGCAACATCAGCCCCATCAGCAGAATCAGCGTAATGCTGATGGCGGAACCGAACGGCCAATCCATCGACGACAGAAACTGATTGCGCACCACATTTCCCAGCAGCAGATTTTTCGCGCCGCCCAGCAAATCGGAAATGTAGAACATGCAGGTAGCCGGCAGGAACACGATTAAAGTACCGGCCACAATGCCGGGCATAGTCAGCGGAATCACGATCTGGCGCAGCACCTGCCAACGCCCCGCCCCCAGATCACGCGCTGCTTCCAGCAGGCTGTGGTCCAATTTTTCCAGATTGCTGTACAGCGGCAGCACCATAAACGGGAACAGGATATACACCAGGCCGAACACCACCGCGAACGGCGAATACAGCAAATCCAGTGGCGCATCGATGATGCCGATGGAACGGAGCAGCGTATTGATCAGGCCTTCTTTGCTGAGGATCAGCTTGATGGCGTAAGTGCGGATGAGGGAGTTGGTCCAGAAGGGAATCACGACGAGGAACAAGGCCAGGGCACGGGGCCCCGGCCGCAATCGCGCCAACCACCAGGCGAATGGAAAGCCCAGCAACAAACACAATGCGGCAGTGAGCGCCGCCAGCCACAGCGAATGCAAAAATACCTGCAAATAAAGCGGGTCCGCCAGGCGGGCGTAATTATCCAGCGTGAATTCCCAGGCAATCAGCTCCGCCGGATCGCGGGTAGCAAAACTCACCACCAGCACCATTAGCGTCGGCACCAGCACCCACAGCCACAACCACAGGTTGACGGGAACGATGCTGATCCAGCGGAACGGGTCAGGTCGGCTCATGAGGCAACACCAGCTCCCAGCCTTTCACCCAGGTCACGATCACTTTCTGGTTGATGCGGTAATCGAAATCCGGATCATCCTCGTCGAAAAATTCGCTGGCCAGTACCGTCTGGCCATTACGCAGTTCGATCAAGCTGTCCAGGGTTTTGCCCTTGTAGTTGCGTTCCTGCACATGGCCCAGTAAGCCGTGGTTCGGTGGCGCGTCTTCGAAATACTGGATGCGCAAATCTTCCGGCCGCAGCAGCACGTGAATCTGCTCGCCTGCTGCCAGGGGCCGCTTGGATTTGATGGGTACGCGCCGCTCCAGAATTTCCACGTCAAAGGTGCCGTCACCGCGATCCGCCACCACTTTGGCGTCGAAGCGGTTGATCTCGCCGATGAACTCCGCCACGAACAGGTTGGCGGGCGTTTCGTAAATTTCGCGCGGAGTGCCGATTTGTTGCACCCGGCCCTGATTCATCACCATTACCCGATCGGACATGGCCAGGGCTTCTTCCTGATCGTGGGTGACATACACAAACGTAATGCCCAGGCGGCGCTGCAACTGTTTCAATTCCACCTGCATGGCCTGACGCAGTTTGTGGTCCAGCGCGCTCAGGCTTTCATCCAGCAGCAACAGGCGCGGACGGTTCACCACGGCGCGGGCAATCGCAACCCGTTGCTGCTGGCCACCGGACAACTGATGCGGCTTGCGCTGCGCCATGCCTTGCAGTTTCACCATCGCCAGCGCCTCGTTCACCCGTGGCGCCACATCGGCCGGATTCACGCCATGCATGCGTAGGCCGAAGGCCACGTTGTCGAACACGCTCATATGGGGGAACAGGGCGTAGCGTTGGAATACCGTGTTGAGCGGGCGCTTGTCTGGCGACAGCGGCGTGATGTCGAGGCCACCCAGGTTCAGGCTGCCGGCATCCGGCTGTTCCAGGCCGGCAATCATGCGCAGGATGGTGGTCTTGCCACAACCGGATGGGCCCAGGAT
>DATLII010000215.1:0-2580 GCA_035539495.1 Dongiaceae bacterium | reverse complement strand
CAGGCTGTGCAGCAGCCGTTTGAAATGCCGGACGAAAGTTTCTACCGTATCCTGATTGAACAGGTCGGTGTTGTATTCCAGCATGCCGGAAATACTGTCGCCGTAATCCGCCAGCATCATGGTGAGATCAAGGCGCGCGGCAATCAGCTCCACTTTCATGGGCTCGATTTCAAGGCCACCCAATACCGCTTTGCGTGCGGTACCTTCGCTGCTGGTGAGCGACAGCGCCACTTGATACACCGGCGCGAAACTCAGGTTGCGCGGAATATTCAGATCTTCCACGATGGCTTCGAACGGAACATCCTGGTGACTTTGCGCGCCCAGCACCTGTTCTTTCACCTGTGCCACGTAAGAACCGAACGTCGGTTTGCCTTCCAGCTTGGTGCGAATCACCAGCGTGTTAACGAAAAATCCGATCAGGCCTTCCACTTCGGGACGGGTACGGCCTGCCACTGGCATACCGACGCTCACGTCCTGCTGCCGCGCCCAACGGCCCAGCACAATTTTGAAAGCAGCCAGCAGCACCACGTACACGGTAGTGTCGAATTGGCGCGCGATTTTTTTCACCTGCGCGGTGAGTTCGCTGTCCAGTTCCACATCCAACACAGCGCCATTGGATGTCTGCATTTCGGGACGGGGCCGATCGAATGGCAACGTCAATTCTTCCGGTGCGCCCGCCAATTGCTGGCGCCAATAACCCAGCTGTCGTTCCAGCACTTCGCCGGTCAGCCAATTGCGTTGCCACTCGGCAAAATCGCCATACTGGATTTCCAGCGCCGGCAGCGGCGACTGCATACCCATCCGTTCCGCTGCGTAAAGCGCGGCGATTTCCTTCACGAACACCGCCATGGACCAACCGTCGGTGACGATATGGTGCATCACTACGATCAGGCCATACTGGTTATCGTCCAGTTTATACAGCCGCGCCCGCAGCATGGGGCCTTGTTCCAGATTGAAAGGAACCCGGATTTCATGCTCGATACGTCGACGTACTTCTGCCAGCCCTTCTTCGCGATCCAACGCAGACAGATCTTCCACCGGCACAGTGAAACGCTCCACCGCCTGCACTAACTGACGAGGTTCGTCGTTCACTGTGCGGAATACCGTGCGCAGCGCTTCGTGCCGCTGCAGCAGTTTCAGAAACGCCTGCTCCAACGCGACATGATCCAGAATGCCTTTCAGCAAAAGCGGTGCCGGAATATGGAAGGTACTGTTGCCCGGTGTGAGCTGTTCGATAAACCAGAGCCGGTTCTGAGCATGGGACAAGTGCAAAGGCTTGCTGCGATCCACCGCGGGAATAGCATCGCTGCCATCGCCGCTGCTGATACGGGTGCCGCTGAGAAAATCGATGACCGCCTGCTTCTGCGCCACCAGCGCGTCTTTCAAATCCGGCGTCAGCGCACCTTTCGGTGCCTTGAATTTCAACTGCCCTTCTTCAACCCACAGCTTGACGCCGGCTGCACCCAGCCGGGACATTAATTCAAATACGTTCATAGCGAACCTTCCTCGAACTCCTCATCGCCCGCCGCCAATTCCGGCGCTGCGGATGCCGCGACACTGACGGCGCTGAAGATTTCAGCCAGCGCAGCCACGGTGGGCACTTCAAATAATGTACGGAGCGGTAATTCCACTCCCAGTTGTTGTTTTAATCGCGTAGCCACTTTAGTGATCAGCAGCGAATGACCGCCCAGCTCGAAGAAATCGTCGTGAACGCCGATCTGCTCCACACCCAGCACTTCCTGCCAGATAGACACCAGAATTTGCTCGATGCTATTGCGCGGCGCCACGTAAGCGTTCGACGCATAGTCGTCTGCACTCGGGGCCGGCAACGCACGTTTGTCCACTTTGCCGTTCGGCGTGATAGGCAGGTGATCCAGTAACACGATGGCGCTGGGCACCATGTAATCCGGCAGGTGCTGCTTCAATTTTGCTTTCAGATCAGCCACCGGCAATGGCGTAGCATTCGGTGCTTTTTCGCAGTAGGCCACCAGCTGTTTGTTGCCGCTGGCGTCGCTGCGTACCACTACCGAGGTTTCGCGGATACCCGGCAATTGGTTCACCGCCGTTTCCACTTCACCCAGTTCGATACGGAAGCCACGAATTTTCACCTGATCGTCGATGCGGCCGAGAATTTCCAGCGCGCCGTCTTCCTGCAAACGACCCAGATCGCCGGTTTTGTATATGCGCTTGCTGTCGTCGAACGGATCCTGCAGGAACACATCGCGAGTCAACTCCGGACGATTCAGATAGCCATCCGCGACGCCGGCACCGCCCACGTAGATTTCTCCAGGCACGCCGGCCGGCACGGGCCGCAATTGATCGTCCAGCACATACAACGTGCTGTTCGCGAGCGGATAACCGATCGGTACGGTGGTGGCACCCGGCAACACCTCTTTCACCTCATACCAGGTGGAATAAGTGGTGTTCTCGGTAGGACCATACACGTGCAGCAGATGTTGGGGACCACCCGCCTGATTCAGCACCGCACGCACCTGGTTCGGATCGCAGGCTTCGCCACCGAACAGACAGTAATCCAGCGCATTGAACACATCCGGCACCTGTTTCGACAGCACGTTGAAC
>DATLII010000214.1:0-9854 GCA_035539495.1 Dongiaceae bacterium | reverse complement strand
ACTTGTGGCTTGGTCGATGTTAGCCAGCCGGTTTTACCATGCAGCTCACCCTGCGCATTCGTTTCCAGCAGCGTAATGGCTTTGACATCCTTCTGTGCTTTCACCGGAAACGGCAATTTTTCCTGCGCCAGTTGTGCCAGAAACTGCGTCTGTTCGACGGCGCTGATCTGCAGCGGTCCATCCAGCCAGAAGCGGTCCACCACGGTGCCGATTTCACCATTGCCATACTGCAAACGCGTTAGATCTTCCTGCATAGGTTGCAGACCCGTGCGGCGCGCCAATTCTTGATAGATCGGAACATTTGAAATCTTGATGGCCTCCCGCAAGCCCATATCATTTTCCCATTGTTTGAACGGTTGCGGTTTGCCGCCGTAGGGCAGTATCTCGTCGACGCTTTTCACTGTGCCCGCAGACAGGCCGATCAAACTGTTGGGAATCTTGAAAGTGGAGGCAGGGATATAGCGGGTTTGCGCCCGAGTCCGATTATGGCCGGTCAGCGTTTTTGCGTTGACGTCATACAGCACAAAGGTGCCGTTAACGCCGGCATTGATGAACAACTGTTGGATGGCAGAATTGTCGCGCCACTCAATGGCGAAGGCGGGAGCGGTGAGCAAACCAGCAACTAGAATCAGCAGAAAACGCATCGTGTATTCATCCAGCAAACGTGAGATCGGCAGCCTGCCATAGTCGAACGCGGAACAAAACAAAAATAGCATTGATCAACGCCAAGGCGGGGCAGGCAGAGTCTTCGCAGGCTAGCGATGAGGCTGTAAAGTAAGCGAGCTGTCCGTCGTCATCACCGGTTATTGTTTATTGGAATTGCTGGCCTGATGCCGCGCCAGCCACTGCTCCAACTCCGCCGCCGGTACCGGCCTGGCAAAATAATACCCTTGCGCCATGTCACAACCTTCCTGTTGTAGAAAATCCAACTGACCGGCTGTTTCAACACCTTCCGCCACCACCGTTAACTGCAAGCGATGACCAATACTGATGATGGCGCTGGACAGGGCGCGAATCTGGCCGTCCTCCAATAACGAACGCACAAAACTCTGATCCAGTTTCAGTTCATGCACGGGAAATTTCGCCAGATAGCTGAGACTGGAAAATCCCGTACCGAAATCATCCACCGCAAGCCGCACACCCAGCGTACGCAGTGCCTGTAAACTATCCAGCACGTGCTCGGCACCGTGCAGCATCAGACTTTCCGTAA
This sequence comes from Dongiaceae bacterium, assembly GCA_035539495.1. Lineage (GTDB taxonomy): Bacteria > Pseudomonadota > Gammaproteobacteria > Pseudomonadales > Ketobacteraceae > Ch67. Next base: position 8,644 of record DATLII010000214.1, on the reverse strand, counting down.
TTTCCAGTGTCAGGCAGCCAGGCGGAATCGAAAACTCCTGCAGGACCGACGCAACCCGCTCCGCCAGATCTGGCTCACGAAAATTCTGCGCTGACAGGTTCACCGCCACGCCCGGAATGACAATGCCGCGCTCTCGCCACTGCGCCAGTTGTTGGCAGATGGCGCGCAGCATCGCTTGATCCAGTCGGTTGATCAGGCCGCATTCCTCCGCCAGTGGAATAAAAGTGGCGGGCGAAATCATGCCTCGTTGCGGATGCTGCCAGCGCGCCAGCGCCTCCACGCCCGCGAGTTGCTGATCGGAGAAACGCAGAATGGGCTGAAAATGCGCTTGAATCTCGTTGTTATGCAGCGCCTGGCGAAAAGCTGATTCCAACACCAGACGCTCGTTGGCGGCGATATTCATCTCCGGGCGGAAAAAGCGGTAAGTGTTTCGGCCAGCCCCTTTTGCGTGATACATCGCAGCGTCGGTATTTCTGAGTAGCGATTCGAAATCGGTACCATCGCGGGGGAAAATCCCGATGCCGATACTCGCAGTAGGATTGAACTGGTATTGATCGATGGTCACTGGCTCCGCGATGGCGAGCAGAAGTTTCTCGGCCAGAACGCGCGCATGGCTATCATTGCATTGGGGTAAAAGCAGAACGAATTCATCGCCGCCCAATCGGCTGATGGTATCCGACTCGCGCAGGTTGCTCAGCAGACGCTGGCTGATCTCCACCAGCAGACGATCGCCAATGGCATGGCCCAGGGAATCGTTGACGTGCTTGAACCGGTCCAGATCGAGGAAGAACATGGCCAGCTCGCGTTTCTCCCGTACCGCGCGCAGCAATTCCCGCTGCGCTTGCTCCTGCAGTAATTCGCGATTGGGCAGGCGGGTGAGCGTGTCAAAAAAAGCGAGCTGATGAATGCGTTGTTCCGCTTCATGATGCTCGATGGCAAGGCTGCAGACGTGCAGGCAGGCCGTCACCAACTGACGATGGAAGGGGCTGGATTTCCGTGGTTGACGGTAATAGAGGGCAAAGGTGGCAACGACGCGGCCGGCGCGGGATTTTATCGGGCTGGACCAGCAGGCGCGCAAACCCAGCGGCAACGCGAATTTCCGATATTCATCCCACAGAGGATCAAGTGCGATGTCGACCGTTTCAACCGGTTCTCCACGGTAGGCCGCTGTGCCACAAGAGCCCGCACTGGGGCCGATGGGGAGGCTGTCGATGGCTTTGTTGAAGGCTTCGGGCATGCCGCTGGATGCGGCCAGGGGATGCACCCGTCCCTGTTCATCCACTTGCAAAACAGTGCAGATCACCTCCGGTGCTAGGGTCGCCACGCGCTGGCACAGCAGCCCCATCGATTCTGCCAGCGATTTGCCCCGTGCCACGGCTTCCAGCACTTCCGCTTGAAGATTATGCAGCGTGTTCTGTTCCCGGTGATTGTGCGAGGCGCTCAAATAAACCACTGCGAAATCCTGCTGCTCGCCGGGCAGGCGTTGAATCAGTAGGTCCAGCAGTCGGGATTCCTGTTCCACCACCAGCGCCGTGCGGGGTTCGCTGAAGGGCGCGTAGGTGAGCTGATGCCAAAGATTGCGCCACAGCGGCTCGTCCAATCGGGGCACGAATTGGCCCAGCGGTTGGCCATTAAGTTGACTAGGGTTTTGATTCAACCAGTTGGCGAGGGTCTGATTGACACTGATGATGTGGCCGGTGGCATCCAGCCAAGCCACTCCCATGGCGGCGTCGCGCAGTGTCTGCCGCAGGATGCTATCGCTGGGCGAGACAAGGTCTTGGGTGGTGGCCTGAGTGGTGGCTTGGGGCATGCAGATATCCTGATCCATGGAGCATCCTATTATCACAGCCTACGACCGGTAGCGGTTACTGACAAGCGGCGTGGCCTGAACGGTCCTGCAATAAAACGCTTTCTCAATAAAAACAGACCTTCAATAAAAAAGCCCGCTTGGAAGCGGGCTTGATGATAATCGTCAACGCCTATCAGAACTTGGAAAAATCCGGCTTCCGTTTTTCCATGAACGCCGTAAATGCTTCTTTTGCCTCGGCGCCCGCCAACAGGGAACTGAAATAGTCGGCTTCTGCGTCCATCACCTGTTTCAGTGCCGCGGCGTTGCCCATTCGCAACAGTTGCTTGGTGACGCGGATCGACGCTGGCGGTTGCTTGGCCAGTTGCTTGGCTTTCTGCAGGGCGAAGGCCTGATATTCCGCCGCTGGTACCACCTGGCTCACGATGCCCATCTCTTTCGCTTCTTCCGCAGTGAAGGAATCACACAGCATCAGCAGCTCGGTGGCGCGGCGATAACCCAGTCGTTGCGGCAGCAGCAAGCTGGACCCAGCTTCGGGGCACAGGGCCAGATTCACGAACGGCATTTGGAATTTGGTAGTGGGCGCTGCATACACCAGATCGCAGTGCAACAGCATGGTGGTGCCCACGCCCACTGCGGGGCCGTTTACTGCTGCCACCAGAGGTTTGGTCAGGGCGGGCAGAGTGCGCAGGAAGCGGCCCACCGGAGAATCGCCACCGATGCCGGTAGACGACAGGAAATCCACCAGATCGTTGCCGGCGGTGAAGCAATCGGCGCTGCCGGTGATCAGGCCCGCACGCAGGCTGTTGTCACTTTCCAGCTTGTCGAACGCATCGGAGATGCTGGTGTACATGGCGCCGGTCAGCGCATTTTTTTTGTCGGCGCGATTGAGGCGGATGATGATCACGCCATCCTGAATCTCGGTGAGTACCTGCTCGGTCATGGTCGGGTTTCCTGCATTGCGTTAATTTTATTTTCGTCTTGCGCGGCGTGGGCATCGGCGATTGCCTGAGTTTCGCCGCGTTGCGCTTGTACCAGTTGATTGAGGGCTCGGGCGCTCGCGGGAATCGAAGGGGATTCCAGCGCCGGGAACGCTTCGCGCAGTGCCTGCGACGGCGCCACCCGCTTACCGGTACGGGAGTTCACCATGGCCATGCGAATCACGGCGGCGGTAAACACCGTGCGTTTGTAGGTGAAAACTTGTTCCATGTAAACGTATTTGTCGTCCCAGCCGCTGATGCGGGTTTCCACCTTGAAATACTGAAAGGGTTTCAGTTCTTTCACATAGCTGATTTCAGTATTGGCGATCAGCGCCTTGAAGCCGCGGCTGAACATAGCCTGCAGCCAGGGCGTGTGGATCATGTGCTCCACCCGGCCGCGCTCCAGGTACTTCAGGTATTTCACATTGTTCATGTGCAGGTTGGCGTCGATGTCCCAGGGCATCACGCGGTAACGGGTGATCACCCAATCCAGCAGCGGCTTACTGGGCTGGATTTTCTGGATATAGCGGGCAATGAAAAAACGGACGAAGAACCACATGGACGTCACACTTCAGGTTGGCGGTTTCGGCGGTGAGGCCCCGTGTCGCACGAGCGGGCCGTGCCGGCGCAGGGAATGAAGGTCCATCCTTGGATAGGCCTATTACGCGGAGCCGGCCAAGGTGCCGGTATCAGAATAAGGCCTGTATTTGCGCGATTTTGGCCGCTGTACGCAGGGTAAGCAAGGGTGGATTTTGCCGTTAATAAACCGGGCTTTCATTCTCCTGACAGGCCTGACCTAAAAGGCTATTAATCTGGAAGTTTCAGCCATTAGGTTGGGCTTGGGTGCCTGTGTATACTTTCGACCCACTAGTCAGCCAGTTGAATAGAGGATTCGAGCATGGAATTGAAAGACAAAGTCGCCATCGTCACCGGCGGTGCCAGCGGTCTGGGTCGTGCCACTACCGAAGCGTTTTTGGCAAAAGGTGCCAAGGTCGTGATTTTCGACCTCAACGAAGCCGCCGGCAATGCTACTGCTGATGAACTGGGCGCCAACGTCAAATTCGCCAAAGTGAACGTATCCGACGAAGCCTCGGTTCAGGCTGGTATTCAATTCGTTCTGTCCACCTTCGGCGCACTGCACATTGCGGTGAACTGTGCCGGTATCGGCTCTGCCCAGAAGACTTACGGCAGCAAGGGCCCGCACTCCCTCGACATTTTCCAGAAAGTGATTTCCGTTAACCTGATCGGCACCTTCAACGTGACCCGTCTGGCAGCAGAAGCCATGTCCAAGAACACCCCGGTGACTGAAGACGGTGAGCGTGGCGTGATCATCAACACCGCATCTGTTGCTGCGTTCGACGGTCAGGTCGGTCAGGTGGCGTACTCCGCTTCCAAAGGCGGCGTAGTGGGCATGACTCTGCCGATCGCGCGCGATCTGGCGCCTTACGGCATTCGCATCAACGTTATCGCGCCGGGCATTTTCAACACCCCGCTGATGAACGCGGCTCCTGATGTCGTTAAACAACCGCTGATCGAAGCCACTCAGTTCCCGAAACGTCTGGGCAACCCGTCCGAGTACGGCAAGCTGGCGGTGGCAATGGTGGAAAACGGTTTCTTCAACGGCGAAGTAGTGCGTCTGGACGGTTCCATTCGCATGGCGCCGCGCTGAGACCGGCTGTCGCCGTTCAAGCGGATTCAGCCAAGCAGAATTCAAGCTTTATCAGTACCAACCATTGGCATATCTATGCAGCCCACTCCCAAGGTGGGCTTTTTTTTTGCCCGTTGGTTTGTTGCAGGTAATGGGGCAGACAACGTCGTAGCCAGTTCTTATACTGCCGCTTCGCTTCCCGCGCAGCTGAGGACCCGATGCCTTCCGCCCTGCAACGTTTTTTTCAAATGGAATCCGCCAGCGGCATTTTGCTGATGTTGGCCACGGTGCTGGCGCTGATCATGGCGAACAGCGGTCTGGCGCCCTGGTACGACAAGCTGCTGCACACGCCGGTCGCGATCACGATCGGCGAATTCGGCATCCACAAGCCGCTGCTGCTGTGGATCAACGATGGCCTGATGGCGGTGTTCTTCTTCACCGTCGGCCTGGAAATCAAACGCGAGGCGTTGTTCGGCGAACTGTCGCAGCCGTCGAAGGTGTTGCTGCCGATTGTCGGCGCGGTGGGTGGCATGGCGGTGCCAGCGCTGGTGTATGTCTTCATCAATCACGGTGATACGGAGGCGTTGCGCGGTTGGGCGATTCCGTCGGCCACCGATATCGCATTCGCCATGGGTGTGTTGTCGTTGCTGGGCAATCGTGTGCCGCTGGGTTTGAAAGTATTTCTGCTGACATTGGCGATCGCCGACGATCTGGGCGCGATCATCGTGATTGCGGTGTTCTACACCACTGATTTGTCGGCGCTGTCGCTGGGTATTGCCGGTGCCGCCATCGTGGTTCTATTGCTGATGAACTGGCGCGGCGTGCGCGGTACGGCGCCCTATCTGCTGGTGGGATTGGTGTTGTGGACTGCAGTGCTGAAGTCGGGCGTGCACGCGACACTGGCAGGCGTGATTCTGGGTCTGATCATTCCAGCAGGGGAGGCGGATTCCCACGGCCACAACACGTTGCAGCGGTTGGAGCATGAACTGCGGGCGCCGGTGGGTTTTGTGATTCTGCCGCTGTTCGCGTTCGCCAATACGGGGCTGTCGCTGACGGGCTTTACGTTGGCAACCTTGTTGGAGCCCGTGCCGCTGGGTATCGCTCTGGGTCTGTTTATCGGCAAGCAAGTGGGCGTGTTCGGCTTCTGTTTCCTGGCGGCGCAATTGCGGTTGGTGGCGTTGCCGGCGGGGGTGAGTTGGTTGCAGATGTACGGCGTGTCCATCCTGTGCGGTATTGGTTTCACCATGAGTCTGTTCATCAGCTCGCTGGCATTTACTGGCGGGTCTCACTTCGCGTCCAGTGATCGGTTGGGCATTTTAATGGGCAGCCTGGTGTCTGCGGCGGTGGGGTACATTGTATTGCGGTTGGCCCTGAAGTCTGCCGCTACAGCCGTACCGGTAACAAAAGGCTGATGGAGTTCTGACCGGCCTTGCAGGTAAGATCAGGACTCCAACCATTCAATTACCTTTCTTTCCTTCACCAAGGATCTGCACCATGAAAACAATAACAATGGCTGTGCTGGTCGTGCTGTCGTCCCTGATGCTGTCCGGTTGTACCACTTGCGATGTGGCGCTGTGGCTGGGTAGCGATGTCTGTGAGATCGGCGGTACCTGATCAGGGACTTCCTATTTACGGCACTTAAGTTAAGGCACCAGCACCACCTTGCCCGTATTGCCGCGGTTTTCCAGATGGCGGTGCGCATCGGCGGCCTGGCTGAATGAAAACACCCGGTCCACATGGGGCCGGATCCAGCCTTCCTCATAGCCTTGCAGAATGGCGTCGGTCCAGCGCCGTATTTTCTCCTGCTCGTGCCACAAATGGCCCATGTTCACGCCAAACGCACCCTTGTTGCTGTTCATCAGGCCGAACGGATGGAAGATCGGGGTTGTTACGGCCATTTTCACCAGTGCCAGCTTGCCGCCGCCGTCGGACACGGTGGAAATACCGAACATGCCCAGCCGACCGGTGCTGCGCAGATGCTTGTAGCTTTTGCGGAAGTGGTCGCCGCCGATGGGATCGGTGATCAGGTCCACGCCTTTGCCCTCGGTGAGACGATCCAGCACCGGGCCCCAATCGTTATTGCGGTAGTCGATCGGATGGTGCAGCCCCCGTTCCTTCAGAAACGCATGCTTGCCCGCGCTGGCGGTGCCGTAAATGGTGGCACCGATATGGCTGGCGATATCGATCGCGGCCAACCCCACGCCGCCACCGGCGTTATGAATCAGCACGGATTCGTCTTTCTGCAGCCCGCCCATGGCCACCAGCAATTGCCAGGCGGTGAGGTAATTCACGGGAATCGATGCAGCCAGTTCGAATGACATGGCCGCCGGCTTGGCAAATACCTGGGTGGCCGGCACCACGATCAGTTCCGACTGGCCGTTGAAGCGGGTCAGCGCAATCACGTCCTGCCCCAGCCAGCTTTCCCCGGCACCTCCGCCCACCGCTTCCACCACGCCTGCCACTTCATAACCCACCGTACAGGGCGTAGACGGTGCATCGGGATACAAACCTTTGCGAGCCAGCACGTCGGCGAAATTCAGGCCCGCGGCTTTCACCCGGATCAGCACTTCACCGGCACGCGGTTTCGGGTCGGGGCTTTCCTGTACCTGCAGCACGTCGGGGCCGCCGTGGCGGGTAATGACGATCCGTTTCATGGGTAAATCTCCTGTGGCTGAGCGAGAAGCATGTGGATCGGAAATTATACGATAGTTCGATAACTGTCAAACTGACGGTGGCCGTTTGTTTTGTCTGTCGCAAGCACCTAACATTCATGCAACTATCCATCGACTTTGATTGGATTGAATTGCCTCCCGGAAGTAACCCATGTATGTACCCGAGCATTTCTCGGTCAAGGATGCCGCCGTTCTGTATGACTGGATCGAGCGCTGGAGCTTCGGCACCCTGATCACCAGCCATCGTGGCCGCATGGAGGCGAACCAGATTCCCTTCCTGGTGGATAGGGAGCGTGGCGATTTGCTGGGGCATGTGGCCAAAGCCAACAAGCAGTGGCAGACCCTGATCAATGCCGAGCACCTGATCGTGCTGTTCAACGGCCCTCACGGCTATGTGTCGCCGGCCTGGTACAGCCAGCCGGAGGGCGTGCCCACCTGGAACTACCTGACGGTGCAGGTGCAGGGCAAAGCCGAACTGGTGAAAACCGAAAGCGAATCCATCGATATCCTGCGTCGCCTCACCAACACCAGTGAAGCCCAGTACGGCCCCGGCTGGCGTATTGAAGACCTGGGCGAGGCGCGCTTGAAAGCCATGACCCAGAGCATCGTCTGCTTCCGTATCCATATCAGCACGGTGGAAGGCAAAGCCAAACTGAGCCAGAACCGCAGCAAGATGGACCGGGTAGGGGTGATTCGCGAGCTGGGCTCCAGCCAGGACAGCCAGTTGCAGGAACTGTCGCGGCTGATGATGGACGACCTCAAGCAGAAAAAGAACCCGACCTGATTCCGGTCAGGTTGAACCCCGGCAGGAAAAGGCGTGATCACCTTGCTGGCCTCTCACGGGGGTAGTCACGGGGTAGGTTAGACGGCCCGCCTGCGTCTCATCAGCACAACTCATTGATCTTCGCCTGAAATCGTACGGCCCATCAGGACACAATCGCTGTTTGAGCTGATCCCCTTCCGCCGCCCAGCCTGTCGGGCCGATGCCGTTCCTGTTATCATGTTTACCCTGCTTTTTTGATTCATTTTGCGTTTTTTCAGGAGTGCACCATGCCGGCGTATCGTTCGAAAACCTCCACTCAGGGCCGCAATATGGCGGGTGCCCGCGCGTTATGGCGCGCCACCGGCATGAAGGACGAGGATTTCAAGAAACCCATCATCGCCGTGGCCAACTCCTTCACCCAGTTCGTACCGGGCCATGTGCACCTGAAAGATCTGGGCCAACTGGTCTGCCGCGAGATCGAAAAAGCCGGCGGCGTGGCCAAGGAATTCAACACCATTGCCGTGGACGACGGCATCGCCATGGGCCACGACGGCATGCTGTATTCGCTGCCGTCGCGCGAGATCATCGCCGATTCCGTGGAATACATGGCGAACGCTCACTGCGCCGACGCGCTGGTGTGCATTTCCAACTGCGATAAGATCACCCCCGGCATGCTGATGGCGGCGTTGCGGATCAATATCCCGACCGTGTTCGTCTCGGGTGGACCGATGGAATCCGGCAAGGTGAACATCAAGGGCAAGCTCCGCGCGGTCG
>DATLII010000213.1:0-4610 GCA_035539495.1 Dongiaceae bacterium | reverse complement strand
CACCAGCAGAATCGCCATTTCGCCGCGATCACGCAGCAGTGAAATGACCCGCTGGATATCCTTGATGATGGACGGCTGAATACCTTCGGTGGGTTCATCCAGAATCAACAGACGCGGTTTGGTGACCAGGGCACGGGCAATGGCCAGTTGTTGCTGTTGGCCGCCGGATAAATCACCCCCGCGCCGTTTCAGCATTTTGTACAGCACCGGGAACAGCTCGTAGATTTCGTCAGGAATTTTGCGCTGGTCGCTCGGCAACACTGAAAAACCGGTCTTCATGTTTTCCAGCACAGTGAGTTGCGAAAACACCATGCGGCCCTGCGGCACATACGCAATACCACGCTTGGCGCGCTCATGCGCTGGCATGGAGGAAATGTCCTTGCCTTCCCACACGATTGCGCCGCTGCGAATGGACTGGTGCCCTGCCACCGCGCGCAGCAGCGAGGTTTTACCCACGCCGTTGCGTCCCATCACGCAGGCCACCTGGCCTTTCTGCGCTTCAAAGCTGACTTTCTTCAGGGCCTGGCTGGCACCGTAAAATAAATCGATATTCTGAACGTTCAGCATGATCAGCGCCCCAGGTACACTTCGATGACTTCTTCGTTGCTCTGCACTTTTTCCAGCGTGCCTTCCGCCAGCACACGGCCTTCGTGCAATACAGTAACCGGGCAATCCAGCGCCTTGATAAATTCCATATCGTGCTCCACCACCACCACCGAACGTTCACCGCTGATTTCGCGCAGCAACTTCGCGGTGAGTGCGGTTTCATGGTCGGTCATACCGGCAGCAGGTTCGTCCACCAGCATCAGGTCCGGGCCTTGAATCAGCAGCATTCCGATCTCCAGCCACTGTTTCTGGCCGTGAGACAACGCACCTGCCAGCCAGTGACGTCGCTCCGCCAATCCCACCAACTCAACGATTTCGTCGATGCGTTTGCGCTGATCGCCATTCAGTTTGTGGAACAAGGATTTGAATACACCACGATTACCCGCCAGCGCCAGTTCCAGGTTTTCGAAAATGGTCAGACTTTCAATCACGGTGGGTTTCTGGAATTTGCGGCCAATACCCATGTTGGCAATTTCGGCTTCGTCGTGTTGCGACAGGTCCACCGTATCGCGGAAGAACACTTCGCCGGTGGTGGGTTTCACCTTGCCGGTGATCACGTCCATCATGGTGGTTTTGCCTGCGCCGTTGGGTCCGATGATGGCACGCAGCTCGCCCGGCGCCACGGTGAACGACAGATTGTTCAGCGCCTTGAAACCATCGAACGACACCGTCACGCCATTCACGTACAGGATATGCTTGGGAATGTGGCCAAATTGCATGATCATGGCGTTGGCTCCTGCAGAATTTTAGTGTCGCCTGCTGGCGTTGGCGGCGGTGTGCTGGCAGATGGCAATTTCTTGAACGCAGCCTGTTCAGCCCGCTTCTGTTTGAACTGCTGCACAATACCCACCACGCCTTGCGGGAAGAACAATGTGGAGACAACAAACAACGCACCCAGCATGAACAGCCAGACTTCTGGAAACGCACCGGTGAAAAAGGTTTTGCCGTAGTTCACCAGAATCGCGCCGATAATCGCGCCGTACAGGAAACCACGACCACCCACCGCCACCCAGATAATAATTTCAATGGAGTTGATGGGAGAAAATTCCCCCGGATTGATGATGCCCACCTGCGGGACATACAGCGCGCCCGCAATACCCGCCAGCATGGCGCTGAGCACGAAGACAAATAGCTTGTAATGCTCGACGCGATAACCGACGAATCGTGTACGGCTTTCCGCATCACGGATCGAAACCAGCACCCGTCCCAGCTTCGATGCCACCACAAACCGGCACAGCAGATAGCCCAGAATCACCGCCAGCCCCGACAACACGAACAACGCCACTTTGGTGTTATCGGATTGCAAACTGAAACCGAGGATGTCCTTGAAATCGGTCAAACCGTTGTTGCCGCCAAAGCCCATGTCGTTCTGGAAGAAGGCCAGCATCAACGCATACGTCATCGCCTGCGTAATGATCGACAAATACACACCAGTGACACGGGAACGGAAGGTGAGCCAGCCGAACACAAACGCCAGAATGGCCGGCGCCAGCAACACCATCAGCATGGAGAATGCGAAGCTGTCAAAGCCGTACCAGTACCAGGGCAGCTCCTGCCAGTTCAGAAACACCATGAAATCCGGCAGCAACGGGTTGCCGTACACGCCGCGATCGCCGATCTGCCGCATCATGTACATACCCATGGCGTACCCGCCCAGCGCGAAGAAAGCACCGTGACCCAGGCTGAGAATGCCGCAGTAACCCCAGATCAGATCCACCGCCAACGCCAGCAGCGCATAACACAAGTACTTGCCCAGCAGACCGACGGTATAAGTGGATACGTGGAAGAACGAGTCCTCCGGTACCGCCAGATTCAAAATCGGAATGATCACGATGGCCGCCAGCACCACCAGCAACAGACGTTTGCCCGCTACATCGTTCAGCAGCCAACCCAAACGCGAATTCTCAAATACTTTTTGCTGACTCAATGCAGTACTCATCGCTCAGCCCTCCACGAATCGGCCTTTCAGCGCGAAGATTCCGCGAGGACGCAGTTGAATAAACAGAATGATGAACACCAACATCAGAATCTTCGCCAACACCGCACCGGACAACGGCTCGATGAATTTATTGGCCACACCCAATCCCATTGCCGCAACGAAGGTTCCCCACAGATTGCCAACACCGCCGAACACCACCACCATGAACGAATCGATGATGTAGGACTGGCCCAGATTCGGCCCCACGTTGGTAAGCTGGCTCAGCGCCACACCCGCGATGCCCGCAATGCCAGAACCCAAACCGAACGTCATCGCATCCACCCAACCGGTGCGAATACCCATGGAACTGGCCATCGCGCGGTTTTGCGTCACCGCCCGCATCTGCAGACCGAAGAAACTTTTCTTCAGCAGCAACATCAGGCCAAACAACACCGCCAGCGCGAACAGCACGATATACATGCGGTTGTAAGTAAGGGACAGAAAGCCATTAATTTCGATGGACCCGGACATCCAATCCGGCGTGATCACCGAGCGATTGAGCGGCGAGAAAACCGTGCGCACCAGTTGTTGCAGAATCAGACTGATGCCGAAGGTGGCCAGCAAGGTTTCCAGCGGGCGACCATAGAGAAAACGAATCACACCGCGCTCGATGATGACGCCCATCAAGCCCGCTACCAGGAACGCAGCAGGTACCGCCACGATCAGCGAAGCACCGATATGATTGGGCATCAACAGTTGCACTACATAGGTGGTGTAGGCACCCAGCATGATCATTTCGCCGTGCGCCATGTTAATCACGCCCATCACACCGAACGTAATCGCCAGGCCCACTGCCGCCAGCAGCAGCACTGAACCCAAACTCAAACCAAAAAAGGTATCTTCCACTATTTTATAGATCCGCTCGGATCGCTTCAGCCCGCTAAGCACATCCTGCGCTTTTGTACGCACCATTTCGCTCGGCTCTACAAAGCTGCCATCTTCATTTTTCTGCAGACGTTGCTCCAGCAATGTAATCACTTGCTTGTGCTTGAAGCCGTCCATTGCTTCAACCGCTTTCACCCGTTCGATCTCTTCGGGACTATCCAGCGTGATGGCCCCTCTGGCCACCTTCAATGCCTGCTGAATCGCGGGTACTTTTTCTTTCGCAAGTGCATTATCGAGCGGTTGCAGGAAATCGGGATTAGGGGATTTGATCAGTTCCAGCGCCGCCGCTTCACGGACACTTGCATCCTTGTTCAACAGCCGTGTCGCCGCCACCAGATTGCGGGCGCGGGATCGCAGACTGTTATTGGTGATCACTTTGCGCAGATCGCCGCTGGCAACCGCCTCACCCAGCACCTCACCGGAAACAACCGAGGTCACTTTCATGCCGTCCGTTCCGGATTCGGCAAATACAAACTGATCGTCGGATTTTTGTTGATACAGCGCGTTGCTCATCAACGCTTCCAATACCGGCAGGACGCGCTCGTCCTCCAGTTGCGCCAGCTGATCCAGCGCTTTGGCTTTTTTACTAAGATTGGAGCCGCCCAGTTCGGTAAGCAGTTGCGCGAAACTGTCTTCCTCGGCCTGGGCCGGCGAAAACAACAGAGCGAGCGCAACCGTGAACAGAATGTTCAAAACAATTTTCATCGTGATCGCCAGTCATCGGTTGGAAAGGAACTGCCCCGGCGGTCGCCGGAGCAGGTGTTACACGATCTGTTACCCAATCAATAGTTCTGACCGGAACAGGTTTTGGTTTCGGTGTTGTAGTTACCGCAATTGATTTTCGGATCAGCCCAGTCAGCCACGATTTTTTTGCTTTCCGGCAGGAAGTCGGTCCAGGCGTCGCCCGGTACTTCGCCGTCGGTCTGCCATACTGTCTGGAACTGGCCGTCTTCCTGAATTTCGCCAATCAGAACTGGCTTGGTCAGGTGGTGGTTCGGCAGCATTTTCGCGGTACCGCCAGTCAGGTTAGGCACTTCCAAACCGATGATGGCTTTGGAAACGTCGTCCACCTTGGTGGTCTTGGCTTTTTCTACCGCTTTCACCCACAGTTTGAAGCCGATGTAGGTTGCTTCCATCGGGT
>DATLII010000212.1:0-4665 GCA_035539495.1 Dongiaceae bacterium | reverse complement strand
AGCCAGCACACTCGCAAAATGCATTGACATTGGCGCCAGCATCCAGAAGCAATTGCGCCGCACCATCACATTTTTCTTTCATCACATACAAAAGTGGAGTCACGCCTTCCGTATTCTGTATGTTGGGATCAGCGCCGGCGTCCAACTGATGGCGAATTCGCATCAGACCATCATCTGGACAATGGTGCGTGGATTCGGAAATCATTCTGGAAACTTCAAGCAGGCTTAGCGAAGCGACCTTCTTCTTGTCAGTTACCCGCTCCCATAGCAAGGACAGGTTCTCCGGCTTTGCATAGGATGACGCAACTACATAGGCTCTGTTGATGGTATCGGGCTTCACATCCCGATCAAGAAATTGGCGCAGGATTTTGACATCCAGCTCGCGCGCAGCCCATCCCAGAGTGTCTGAATAATTAACGTCGGCACCGGCATCCAGTAGCAGCTTGATCATCAGCGTGTCATTGCGATCAGTGGCATGCATAAGCGCGGTGAAACCGTTCTGATCGTCCGCATTCACATCCATGCCTGCAATCAAAAACAGTTTCACAACGCCCAAATCACCGGATTGGGCGTTCGCGACGAAGGTGTCGGTGGTATACGGCAGGTTTTTCTTTCCCAGCTCTTCGCGCGCCTCTTCGGGTGATGGTCCGAGCAGGCGTGAAAGATTTTCGATGGCATCGGTCAGCGTCGCCAGTGAAATGACTAATGTCACAATGAAGGTGACAAGCGCCGCATAAGGGTGCCGTTTTATTCGATCAACAAAGCGGGGGATGCTCTGAGTGCGTTCCTTCGCCATGGTGCCTCCTGTGCCTGGAAGCCATCATATCGCGTGAGGCCCTACCTTGGCCAAAGTCATCGAATCGACTGATTTGGCCAAGATAGGGATATGGGATGCCTTGCTACAAAGGGGAGGCAAAGAAGCTGAAATTACCCGTAGCAGTAATAATCTATCGAATTCACTCGGCGAAATCTTGCCGATTGGGTGCAGGCCAAGGAGCGTTTTGGAGGAGTGTCTGTCGAGGAGTATGACGTCTGGTTAGATGCTGATTAATGAAAAGTGTATATTTTCTTCAGCATGCTTTTAATTTCGATCGCAAAATTTTTTGCGGTAAAAAGATGGTGGGCCTTCCCGGACTTGAACCGGGGACCGAGCGATTATGAGTCGCGCGCTCTGACCAACTGAGCTAAAGGCCCGAATCTGGAAACAGACAGGTGGCGCCGATTATAAAGAGCCTGTCTAATCGGCGCCACCAGCGGAGAGTTTGACGAATCAGCTTTCGCTGTCGAGGAAGCTGCGCAGATGTTCCGACCGGCTGGGATGACGCAGTTTGCGCAGCGCCTTGGCTTCAATCTGACGAATCCGTTCCCGGGTCACATCAAATTGCTTGCCCACTTCTTCCAGCGTGTGGTCGGTGTTCATGTCGATACCGAAACGCATGCTCAATACCTTGGCTTCCCGCGCAGTCAGGCCCGCCAATACAGCGCGGGTCGCTTCACGCAAGCCTTCGATGGTAGCAGACTCGATCGGGGACTCGATGGTGTTGTCCTCGATAAAATCCCCCAAATGCGAATCTTCGTCGTCGCCGATCGGGGTTTCCATCGAAATGGGTTCCTTGGCGATCTTCAGCACCTTGCGCACTTTGTCTTCTGGCATTTCCAGGCGCACGCCCAGTTCTTCCGGCGTCGGCTCGCGGCCCATCTCCTGCAGCATCTGCCGCGATACGCGGTTCAGCTTGTTGATGGTTTCGATCATATGCACCGGAATCCGGATGGTGCGGGCCTGGTCGGCAATCGAACGGGTAATCGCCTGACGAATCCACCAGGTGGCGTAAGTGGAGAACTTGTAGCCGCGACGGTATTCGAACTTATCCACGGCCTTCATCAGGCCGATGTTGCCTTCCTGAATCAGGTCGAGGAATTGCAGACCGCGGTTGGTGTATTTTTTCGCGATGGAAATTACCAGACGCAGGTTCGCTTCCACCATTTCCTTCTTGGCGCGGCGGGCTTTGGCTTCACCGATCGACAGGCGACGATTCACTTCCTTGATGTCAGGAATCGACAGGCCAATTTGTTCTTCCAGCGCCTGGATGCGGCGTTGTGCGCGCAATACTTCCGGCTTCACGTTTTCCAGCGCGGCGGAGTAAGGCTTGTTGGATTTGATATGGGTATCAATCCAGTCCAGGTTTACTTCGTTGCCCGGGAAGCTCTTGATGAAATTTTTGCGCGGCATCTTCGCCAGGCGAATGCACTGGTTCATGATGTGGCGTTCGTTGGAGCGAATGGCATCTAGGGTGCCCCGGATTTGCTTCACCATGTCCTCGAACAGGCGCGGCACGATCTTGAAGGTGACGAACAGATCGGCCATGGCCTGCAGTGCAGCCTCGGCTTTCTTGGATTCGCGACCATTTTTATTGATGGCTTGAGCGGCTTTCTGTTGCAGCTTGGCCAACTCCTCGAAATTGGCGCGGGCCAACTCAGGATCGATGTTGCTGTCTTCAGTGCTTTCGCTGCTTTCGCCGTCGGCAGTTTCGCCTTCTTCCTCTTCTTCGGCGGCTGCTTTGGCTTCCGGTTCCGGCAGATCCAATTCCACTTCGGCAACCGGCGCGTCATCCACGTTAGGATCGATGAAGCCGCTGATCACTTCGGACAGACGTTTTTCTTCGCTGGCCTGGATGCGGGCGTATTCGTCCAGAATGGTTTGGATGCAGCCGGGCCAGTAGGCCAGCGAGTGCATGACCTGGCGGATGCCTTCTTCGATACGTTTGGCGATGACGATTTCGCCTTCGCGGGTGAGCAGTTCGACGGTGCCCATTTCGCGCATGTACATGCGGACAGGGTCGGTGGTGCGGCCGGGTTCGCTTTCAACGGACGCCAGCGCAGCGGCAGCTTCTTCAGCTGCATCTTCGTCGGTAGTGGCGGCGTTGTCGTTCAACAACAGCTCGTCGGTTTCGGGCGCGACCTCGTGCACGGGAATCCCCATGTCGTTGATCATGCCGATAATGTCTTCAATTTGGTCGGGATCGGTAATGTCGGCGGGCAGGTGATCATTCACTTCCGCGTAGGTCAAATAACCTTGTTCCTTGCCACGTGTGATCAACTGCTTGAGCTGAGACTTTTGCTGTTCTTTATCAGTCGTCATGAGGTGCCCATTTCCGTCCAGTGCGCGAAGAACGCGGCATTATACAGGCATCGGGATGGCCTTGCCATAATATCCCCGGTTCCCGCACTGGGCTTTGGCTAATGTGTTAAGGGTCGTTGAAGTGCTTATTTAGACAGTTCTTTCTGTAAGTGTAGTAGCTGTTTGAAACGGTCCTTGTCTTGGACTCCTTCGGCGATTATTTGATCCAGGTCCTGCTCCACTTTCTGCAGCCGCAGCCGGCGCAGTGCGTCCGCCAGTTCTGGCGACTGTTCTTCATTGGGTAGCAGGAATTCCCGTGCCGCCAGGCCAAACAGGGTGTCGCCGCCGTCCCGGTTCTGCCAGTGGCCCAGGATGGCGGCGGTGGAGGCGTCCGGTTTTTGCTGTAAATACGTCATCAAATCCAGCAGCAACGATATGCGGGGCAGATTGAGCTGATTCAAGTCCTCCGGCAGATCGGTTCCGGCCGCCTGGCGCGGCGCGTTCAGCAGAATGCGGATGGTACTGTCTACCAGCGATGGCTGGACTTTGGTTGCGGCCGGTTTGTCGCCCCGGCTCAAGGGCTGGCGTTGACGTGGACGCTTACGGTCGGGCTCGCCTTGAGCTGCCGGCGGAAGCGGGTCGGCTGGGCCTGCATCAAAACTGCCAGGCTGACCGAAGTATTCATCGGCGGCGTATTGCGGGTCCGGCGCAGCAGTATTTCGAGCTGGCGGCGGATTGGGCGGGGCGGTTGCTGGCGCCGGTGCATCCAGCCGAATGTCCTTCAGTTGAGTGATTTCCCCCAGCCGCTGCAGCATCAATTGTTGGAATACGCCACTCGGCAGTTTTTCCAGAAAGGGCTTGGCCAGGCTGGCCAGGCGGGCGCGACCATCCAGCGAAGTCAGATTCAAATCCGTCGCCAGTTGAGCAAAAAAGAATTCCGACAGGGGCGTGGCTTCGTCCAGCAAGCCTTCGAAATATGCCTTTCCATCCTTGCGCACCAGGGTGTCCGGGTCCTCGCCTTCTGGCAGTAGCAGGAATTTCACCTGACGACCGTCTTTGGCGCAGGGCAGGGTATTTTCCATGGCCCGCCAGGCCGCGCGGCGACCTGCCTCGTCACCGTCGAAACAGAATACGATTTCTTCCGTGTGGCGGAACAGCTTTTCCACATGCTCCTGGCTGGTGGCAGTGCCCAGGGTGGCCACGGCGTACGTAATGCCGAATTGGGCCAGGGCAATCACATCCATATAGCCTTCCACCACCACAAAACGGCGGATATGGTTGCTGGCCTGGCGTGCTTCCCACAAGCCGTACAGCTCGCGGCCTTTATGAAAGACCGGCGTTTCCGGCGAGTTCAGATATTTGGGTTTGTCGTCGCCCAGTACTCGGCCGCCAAACGCGATTACCCGGCCGCGCTGGTCGCGAATGGGAAACATCACCCGCTCGCGGAAGCGGTCGTACTGGCGGCCCTGTTCGTTGTCGATCAGCAGACCGGCTTTCAGCAGCAGGGACTTTTTCTTGTCATCGCCGCCGAGGGCGCTGAGCAGATT
>DATLII010000211.1:0-13458 GCA_035539495.1 Dongiaceae bacterium | reverse complement strand
CAGATCGTGGGGCTCGACAAAAATCTGCAACAACACGTCGCGGCCGGACATGGTAGTAAAACGATCCTCCACCACCGCCAGATCGCCCGCGACCAGCGCGAACAGGTAACAGGGTTTCTTAAACGGATCTTCCCAAATCACATAGTGACGGCCATTGCCCAGCTCGCCGCGCTGGATCGGGTTGCCATTCGACAGCAGAATCGGACAGGATTTCTTGTCCGCCTCGATGCGGGTGCGGAACTTCGCCATCACATCCGGGCGATCCAGATAGAACGTAATCTTGCGGAAACCTTCCGCTTCGCACTGCGTGCAGTACATGCCCTTCGACAGATACAGCCCTTCCAACGAGGTGTTGGCTTTCGGATCGATACGGGTATCGATGGTCAGGGTGAAGCGCGCCGGCACGCCCGGAACCACTAGCCGTTCCTCGTGTAATTGATACTGCGCAGGCGTCAGCTCGCGACCGTCCAGTTGCAATGTGCGCAACTCCAGACTGGCACCCATCAGCTCCAGCGGCTGGCCCACCGCATCCGCCACCGCGGGATTGGCGTAAAACTGGATCACGGCGGTCACGTCGGTGTGGTCGGCGAAAATCCGCACGTTCAGGTCAGTGGTTTCGATCAGGTAATTGGGGGGCCGATAGTCCGCAAGACGAATGGTGCGGGGCGCATTGTTCTCTTTCATGATGGCTTCCTGTGAATAGACGGGCCGCAATCTTGTGTTAAGGCAGATTGTCTAGCAGTATGTCGCAGCCCCCTGCTTTTCTCAACGTGACCTCATGCCGAAATTTCCCCTGCCACTTCAAGCCATTATCGAACAGGAACAATTGCAACAGGTGTTGTGGGTGACAACTGCCAACGGTGATGGCGATGCCGTCATGCAGGTGCCCGAGCATGTGTTACAGGCAGATTTTCAACAGCGGTTTGATCTGGTCTTCATCGACGCCAGCTGTTTCGGCCAAGCAAAGCCCACTGCGCTGGCGCTGATCGCCAAAGCGCGTGATCTGCTGGCCAGCCGGGTGCTGGTGGAGTGGAGGCCCGAGACTCATCAGGAATGGGTGGATGCGGATTTTCTGGCGCTGGCCATGCGTCGACGCGCGGTGATGGAAGCGGATGGTGGTACGCAGGTGTATTACGGTTACGACCTGCGCACCTACAAGCAGGTGCCGGATTGGCTCAACCCGAAATATTGGGCGAATCCGCAGATGTGGAACAAGGCACGCTGGTAATAAATGCTCGCGGGTAAAAGGGCACTCTGGTAAGCGGCAGCCCGCTAAAAAACGTGGAAAGCGCTCAGTTCAGAAACTTCACCGGCCGTTCTGCCGGTTCATGGTTGTGGTCATCGTCGCACAACTCCCCTTCTTCCTTCTCGCCCCGATCGATATAGCCCACCCGCTCCTCTTCCGGCAGATTGCGCTCACCGTAAGCGATGATCGCTTGCAGGCAGTTGGCACGCTGTTCCGGGGTCAGGCGGGTACCGTCGGGCCATTTGCCCAATTCCACGGCACGCTGCAGGTTGGCGTAGGTTTCCGGGGTAATGGATTCGATGAGTTCGTCGAAGGTCATGGTCATGATCAAGGTGACTCGGCAGGCTGAGGCGACGCATTATACACCGGCGCCGCCTGCGGAGAGACTTCCGTTCAGCGGCCGACCACGGCCTGTTCCGGCACCGGGCCGCCAAGAGCAAGCCCCTGATATTCCACGGGAAGGTCCGGCCGTAAGCTGATCAGCTGCTGCTCGTTCTCCAGGTTTTTCACGATCACCCGCACCCCCAGCCCCCCGGCAAAACGGGCGACGCCCTCGATAAAAGCCACTTCCCGAGGTTCGCGGGAAATCCGTTCGCTGAATACCCGCGCCAGCTTGATGGCGGTCACCGGCAGCTTCTGCAGGTACATCAGCGAATAGCGACTGAGGCCGTAATCGTCGATGCAGACGCCAATGCCCAGCTCGCGCAGACGCGCCATGATGGTGGCCGCCAGATCGAAATCCCGGGTCAGGGTGGATTCCTTCACTTCCAGTTCCAGACGGCTGAACAGAGCGCGATCCTTGTCATCGCACAGTTCCAGGAATTGCATCAGGCCAGGCGCGAACAATTGCGCCGCGCTCAGATTGAGCGACAGGACCAGGGGTTGCCCATCGCCTTCAGGCAAGCGACGCAGCAAGCTGAAGGTCTGCCGCAACATCAATTCAGTGAGCGGTTCAGTGAG
The DNA here is from genome assembly GCA_035539495.1 of Dongiaceae bacterium. Taxonomy (GTDB): domain Bacteria; phylum Pseudomonadota; class Gammaproteobacteria; order Pseudomonadales; family Ketobacteraceae; genus Ch67. Next base: position 11,252 of record DATLII010000211.1, on the reverse strand, counting down.
CCCCGCTTTTTCCGCCACCGCCAGATATTCCAGCGGCAACACCATGCCCAGCTCCGGATCCAGCCAACGGCTGAGGGCCTCATAGCCAGTGACCGTCGTGCGGTCGCGCCCGAATACCGGCTGCAGATACAGATCGATGCCATTGCGCTGCAGCGCCTCGCTCAACCGCGACGCCATGTCGAGCGATTGCTTGAGCGATTGCTCATCCGTAACGTCCGGGCGGGACGTGGGCGCCACATCCACCCGCGACAGCAACTCCGTCGTCACCAGATTGGTTTTCGCCATCAGGTTGTAGCTGTATTCCAGCGAACTGAGCAGGCTGTTGAATTGCACTGCCAGCTCACCGATTTCATCTTTGCCGTTGGTCTGCAGACGTTCACGGAAGGTACTGCCCTGCATGATGCCGCGCATTTGCTGCAACATGCCGCGCAGGCGTCGCCATATTGGACGATAGTGAAAGAACCAGACGATGAGCGCTGCCACCAGCGCTGCGGTCGGCACCGCCAGCCACCAGCGAAACGGAATCGCTTCGTTCAGCAGCACGGGCTTGCCTTCGATATACACCGGCTTGCCCAGCATCGCCGGTAACTGCAACACCGCATGACCGCTGCGACGCAGCATGTCGACGAGATCCCCCGTCACCAGACGTACCTGAATCCCGGTCGCGTCCACCAATCGGCGCAGCCATCCGTTTAAAAACATGCCCGCCAGAAATTGCCGATCACCATCGCGGTGCACTGCCACCAGCAGCACTTGGTCACGCCAGTAGGTGACACCCAGCGTCTGCTCCATCGGCTGGCCGAGAAAATTCACCAGATTCACCAGCAACGCCTGCCGCTCCTGCTCCCAATCGGCGCTGACATGAAACAACAGCACGTCGCTACTGTCGACGATCAGGCGAATGTCGGCGGGCGTATCGATTTTGGTGAGCTGATCGGCCGGCAGCGTGGCCACCCAGTGCAGCAGGTCCTGCAGTTGCTGCATTTCATACTGCAAGGTGAGCTGGATCTGACGTGCGTCCTGATGCGACGGCGTGCGGTTGGCCAACTGGTGCATCCAGCCGCTCATGAACACCAGCGACAACGTCAGCAGCAGCCACAGCAGCCAAGAGGCGGCAGTCCCCTTCAAATTCATGATGATGAGATTCCTTGCGTCCGAGTCCTGTCGTATTGCGTTGTTATGATGTTGTTATTGTAGACGTCGGTTAAGTGTAGTCATCAGCCTGCACCCAGGTGAACTGTTCGTTGGAAAGCCGTTCTTCAGCACCCATACGATACGCCACCAGATGACCGCCTTTGACGGCGCCATAATCCAGGCAGGCGATATTGTCGCGGATCACCTTCGGCGTGCCCTGACGCCAGTAATGCCCCACGAACAGCGCTTTCTCATGGCGACCATAATGGAGCAGACGCTCCCTGTCCTGTGCCGTCAGCGCGCGTTGCATCCACGCTTCCGGCAGTTTGTCCGGCTGGAACAACACGTCGCCGTAGGTTGCCGGGGTCTGCTTCCAGAATTTGGTGCGGATGCGATTGCGCTCGATACCATCGGCGCCGACCAACGTCATGCCGTCCGGCAATACCAGGTCGGTGCCTTTGAGCAGCCGCTCCACCACCCGGTGCGGTTCAGTGCCACGCAACATGCTGTCGTGGAGGAAATCGTCGTCGCGCAACGCGCAACCGTCGAGCACGCTTCTGACCTGGTCAATGCGATCCGCATCCCAACAGGCATGCACGACCCGAAATTTCGGAAATTCCAAACATAACGGTTGTTGCCGCAACCAGGCCAGCGTGTCGCACCATTCTGCTTCGTGGTGGCGGTATTCCTGCAACGTCTCGCGCAGATGACGCGCCATGCGTGCCTGAAAACGCCGGCGCGGGCTGTCGTCCGGTTCATCCAGATTGCAACCGAACGCCACCGCGTTGTATTCATGATTGCCGAGCACCAGATACGCATTTCCCGCATCCACCATCTTGCGCACCAGACGCATCGCATCGCGAATGTGCTCGCCGCGATCGATGATGTCACCCACGAACACGGCCTTGCGTTCCGGGTGGCGCCAGGCGCCCTGCTCTTCCCGGTAACCCAGTTGCTGCAACAGGCGGCACAGCGACGACGCGCAACCGTGCACGTCGCCAATGACATCGTAGCCGCTCAGATTCTCGCGGCCGATAATCAAAGTACTTCGCTCCAGCCCAGCTTGGAACGGCAGGCTTCATAAAAGCTGTGATTGCCGGGATGCAGCAGTTTGAGCGGATGGGAGCGCTTGCGGATGTACACCCAGTCGCCCGGATCCAGCACGGCGCCGCGCTGACCATCGCAGTTCAACAACGGATGTACTTCGTTGGTGGGTGAAACGTAAATTTTAATCTCGCTGTTGCCGTCAATCACGATGGGACGACTGCTCAGCGTGTGCGGGAACATGGGCACCATCACGATCGCATCGAGACGCGGATGCATGATCGGGCCACCACCAGACAGCGCATACGCGGTAGAACCGGTGGGCGTGGACACGATCAAACCATCCGAGCGCTGGCGATAAACGAAATCGCCGTCCACGAACAATTCGAACTCCAGCATTTTGACTGTGTTGCCGGAGTGGAATACCACATCATTCAATGCCGAGCTGTCGCCCAGCAATTTACCGTCACGCTTGATCTGCGCTTCCAGCAGAAAACGGTGCTCGGTGGTGTACTGACCTGCCAGCACTTCGCTGATCCGCTCTTCCACTTCGCTGGGCAGAATATCGGTGAGAAATCCGAGCCGGCCCCGGTTCACACCCAACAACGGCACCTTGTAACGGGCCAGATCACGGGCGGCGCCCAGCAGGCAACCGTCACCACCCACCACGATCACCAGATCGCACGTCGTGCCGATCATTTTGCGATTGCCACGCTGATGGCCGTCCAGCGGCATGATGTCTTTCAGGTCCTCGTCCAGCATCACTTTCACATTGCGACTGTCGAGAAACGTCATGATGGCTTGCAACGTGTCCACTACCTGGGGGCTACCAGGCCGCGCGATCAGGCCAACATTGCGAAAGGATTCTTTGTCTGCCATTGCTAGCTTATCCTTTGGAGGAAACGCATCCTGTTGAGGATGAAAAACCGCGCGCACCTTGCAGGCCGCCGGTATGAATGAACAGCACGCGGGTGCCTGCGGGAACACGTCCCTGTCGCACCTGATCGCACAACGCCTGCATGGCCTTGCCGGTATAAACCGGATCCAGCGGCACGCCGGTATTGTCGCCAAAATCCGCGATAAAACTCAACAGCTCGGTCGGCACACGGGCATAACCACCGGCGTGATAGTTCAGCAGTAGATCCCAATTGTCAGTATTGTGCCAGCCTTGCTGTTGCAAACGTTTCTGCATGTGCTGTTTTGGCCAGTCGCCCGCCAACACCGCCACACCACGCACTCGCACTGACGGTGGCAACGCCAGGCGCACACCAGCCAACGTACAACCCGTGCCCAACGCCAGCCAAACCTGATCCCATTGCTGCTCATGCGACGCCCACAATGCCGGCGACACCAGACTCATGCAACCGAGCAATCCCTGCTCGTTGTCGCCACCTTCCGGAATCAACCAGGTCTGCAGATCCGTCGCGTCATAACCTTCCTGCGTCCAGGCGCGATACTGCCGGCGCGACACAAATTCCAATTCCATGCCCCACTCCGCCGCTTCCCGCAGCATCGGATTCGCCTGCGCATCCAGCTCATCACCGGGCACGATGCCGTGACTGGACATTCCCAGCAAACGGCTCACATACGCCAGCGCGTGCAGATGATTGGACCAAGGTCCACCAAATGACAGTAATCGGTTGCAACCCTGCCGCTGCGCCGCCACCAGGTTGTACTTGAGCTTGAACCATTTATTGCCGGAAATCTGCGGATGCAGTTGATCGGCTCGCAGAATGTCCACTTGCACATCGTGCTCAGCAAACAGCGGCCAGGTTACTGTCTCCACCTTGAGGTCCGCCAGCAGGCCTTCGTTCACCAACACGGGCCACTGCCGCAACGCCTGCTCAAATTCCGCAATCAAATCGGGCGACACGACAAAGCCTCGGAAAGGATAAATAAATTGGAAAGCGGCCCTGCGCGCCGGCTTCAGCCGCGCAGGTTGACGACGTTATCGCCGAAGGAACGGGGTTTATGCTTGTCGCAGCGGTCGGATTCCCCCATCAGGAACTGGCTGGGTACATCGATCCGCCGGATGCGGCAACCGCAGATTTTATCGTTAGTGAGCGGCGCCTGACACTCGGGTTTTTGATAATGGGCCAGCCAACGCCGGTAATGTTCTTCCGACACCAGACATTTATCCGCTGCATAAGCGATGGGATTTTCCATATAGGACGACATCTCGCCCAACTGGATCGACACGTGGCCGGCGCCAGGATGAAACGCGATGAAGCTGATGCCCAAACCTTCCAATCGCTCCAGGAATTTGTCACCGCCCTCATTCACCAGACGAATCTTGTCCTTGCGCAACTGACACAATTCTTCCCGCAACTGCTTCGCCACTTCGTGCCGGTGCAACAGCTCCATGTTACGAAGCTCGATGTCTTCCTTCAACTTGGCGGTTTCTTCCTGAATACGTTGCGCCATCAGTTGCTCTGAATTGTTGCGCAATGCCGCGATTTCCGCCTGACCGTTCTGCTGCGCTGTCTGCAATTCCAGATCACGGGACCTTTTCAGCGTGTCCAACTGCTTGCGCTGGGATTCGTTCTGCTCGCGCAGCGCAATGTTCTGACTGTGCAGGGATTCATGCTCGCTGCGCAAACGTGCAATTTCAATTTTCGCCAGCTGCAATTCTTTCTCGTAATGCAGCTTGGTGGTAGCCAGGCTCTGCTGGTTTTCGGTGGTGAGGGTCTGGATATGCAGACGCTGCTGCTTGATCAGCGCGGCGATCTTGCTGCGATGCTGGGATTCCAGCGCCGCCAGCTGGCCTTCGGTAAGGCCGGAATCATTCGGGTCCCAGCCGGCGTTCAATGTGGGTGGTTGCGTCGGCAATCCCCAGTTGCCCGGGTTACGTTGTTGCGGTGCCTGCATCATCGGCGCCGGCTCAGCTTCCGCATAAACCGGTAAATGCAGACGATTGTCGGCAATCGCATCGCGGATGCGGACAAAGGTATTGGTACGTGGCGATAGATCCGGGTCCCACAGCATGCCGGCATGCCAGGCCACTGAACACTGACTCTTGCAGGCCAGCTTGATAGCGCCAGCGCCCAGATCAGGACCACTACCCCCGGTATCCACCAGATGCCGCAACGGCAGGTTCCAGGATTTATCGGCAAAACCCTGCTTGTCGAAACCGATGGAGAACAGCGCTACGCCATTCACTTTCAAGCGGGCATTGATGGTTACAAAGGCGGCCAGGCGTTTCTCACCGGCAAAATCATTGATGCCGACAACGCCGTCGAGAATGGCTTCGAACTCGGACCAGGTCATTTCCTTGGTGATCTGACCTTCCTCGAAGAACAATACTGCCTCGTTGGAACCGGATGAATCGAGCATGGCAATTACCAGTGAATATCCTTTGCCGAAACGGTAGCGCCATCAGTGGTGCCACCCGGGTGCCGGGAAAATGCAAGATATCAATTGCAAGTACTATCAGTGTAGCCAGCTTCAAGGATGTAGTGAGATTCTAAGATGTTGTATCGTGAGAGGAAGTGACAGGCCTGACAGGCCGACTGTGAAGCCTGGCTCAAAAAACAGCCAACTGTTGCCAATCCCAATTCCGGGTCTTGCCTTTATAATGTGACCCATCGTCGATCAACCACCTGCTGTATCGTCATTGATGAAAATCGGGGACACCACCGCCAGTTACATCTCTTACCTGCTGGAAAGCGCCGTAACGCTGGGCGCTTCCGTGGACCGTCTGCTGGCCGACGCGGAACTCAACCCGCGGGAATTACTGGACGGCGACAATCGCATCGACCTTACCTATCTGATGCGACTGGGTTATGGCGCCATCCGCCAGACCGGACGCCCGGATCTGGGTCTGGTGCTGGGACGGCAAAGTAGCATGGCCCGGTTCGGCCACGCTGGGCTGGCTGCAATGACCGCGCCGACTCTGGGTGACGCCTTGGAAATTCTCACCAAATACGAGCCGCTGCAAGGCCGCTGCTACCGGGGCTCCTCTCGCCTCACCCGGGCCGGACAGCAAACGCAACTGGAGTTCTACTCCATTGCGCCCTACAACGATTACACCTACTTCGTCGTCGATGCCGTCCTCGGCGGCTGGTATCAATTTATCCAGTGGATCACCGGCCGGCAGGATCTGGTTTCCCAGGTTTTGATCGAGTTTTCCACCCCAAACTACTACGAAGCCTATAGCGAGGCCTTCCCCTGTGGTGTGCGCTTCCACCAGGAAATCAACGCGCTGGTATTGAAGCCTGGTGCTCTAGCAACACCGCTCGTGCACAGCGACCCCACCCTGAATGCCAACCTGCTGCGCACCTGCGATGAGTTGTTGAGCCAGGTGGCCATGGCCGACAGCTACCGCAATAAGGTCCTGAAAGTGCTGGGTACCATGCTGCACGGCAAGACACCATCCATCGAGGAAGTCGCACATCAACTGTGCAGTCCACCCTGCACCTTACGGCGCACGCTGAAGGACGAATATACGGCGTATCAGAATCTGGTGGACGAAATGAGGAAGGATGTAGCGCTGAGCTACATGAAGAATACCGAACTGTCGTTCGGCGAGATTGCTTACTTGCTGGGGTTTTCCACCCCTGGGGCGTTCCAGCGGGCTTTCAAACGTTGGGCTGGAACCACTCCCGGGGAGTACCGCAAATCATTGGAAATTCAACGAAAATAGTAGTGGCGACGGCTTACATCTCGTAAGCGTCGTCGCCTTCATCATCAAACTCAGAGTCGCGGCGTTCCAGCAGCTCATCCTGGTAGTGATCCATGGGGTCGTTCTCCTGTTTTTGGCTTGGTATTGAATTCCTTTCACGCATCATGCCAAACGCGCCGGCATCAATGCAGTTCCACAGTACCGATTTAAAAGCAGGAAAATGACAATGGGAAGACAAATTGAAGAAGAGATGATGATTGGTCGGTAAAACAAAAAGCCCGTACCTTTGCAGGTACGGGCTTTTTGTTTTCACAGTGGCGGAGCGGACGGGGCTCGAACCCGCGACCCCCGGCGTGACAGGCCGGTATTCTAACCAACTGAACTACCGCTCCGAATTGTGGTGGGTGGTACAGGGTTCGAACCTGTGACCCTCGCCTTGTAAGGGCGATGCTCTCCCAGCTGAGCTAACCACCCGAGAAGTGGGCGCCATTTTACGAATTTCAGGAGGGCTGTCAAACGCTAATTAAGAAAAACTGAAATAAATCCATCATGTCAGTGAACACTTCGGCCCCGCCCTGCATTCTTTATGAGATTCTCTAACTCATTCATTTTTCAATATTTTTGATTCGATCTGCGAAATGAAGTGCTGAGCCTCGGCAAAAGTGAAGATACCTGACACGGTTTCACCCGACGGTTCCACGACCAGATAGTGATCAACAACCAATTGCAGGCTGGAGGGGTCCAGATCGCCCTCCTCCAGAATCACATAGCCGCTACGGCCATAGGGAAAACCGTTGCCAATCATGCCTACCTCTCAAAAGAATGCTGCACCGTTGAAGCACCCGGCTATAAAAAGAGCCAATAAAAAAGCGCCTTGTAGGGCGCTTTTTTACATCAACAGACGGGAAAGGAAAACGTCATCACGCGGACCGGTCAAGCAAGCCTTTCAAGCAGACAATGCCGCTGCTGCTTCAACAGGCTCCCGCAGGATGGCATTCACGGCCACTTCCACCACCGCATCACTATGGGCCAGCACCTGTTCCGGGCTGTTCACATCGATGCCATAGAGAGAGTTGACCAACGGCGCCAGCGAGAAGAAGTGGCTGGCGGAGGCGGTGATCAGCATGATCAGTTGCGGGAACGGAATATCTTTCACCCAACCTTCCGACGTTCCCTTTTTGTAGACTTCGTGAAATTGATTCAGCAGTGGCTTGAGCCACTCGTCTACCATCCAGGCCAAACGCGATGATTGCTGCACGCCTTCACGCAGGATGAACTGACCAAATTGAGGATAACGAGCGACGAACGTAACGTAGGACCGGATCATTTCCACCATGTAGCGGCGGCTGTCGGTTTGGGGTAATCCCCGCAATTCGGTGGCAAATTCTTCCGACATGCGGCTGAACAAGCGTGCCACCGTGGCTTTCCACAGGGCTTCCTTGTTTTTGAAGTGATAGTGAATCAGCGGTTGGGTAATCCCGGCCACCTTGGCGATCTGAGTGGTGGAGACTCCTTCAAATCCACGGATGGCGAAGAGGGATTCAGCTGCGCGAAGAATTCTGTCGCGCGCGTCGGGTCCCCGTTCCTGTACGCCCCCAAGCTCCATGACTGACGATTCCGATGCGCTCATAATTTTTCACCTTTTATTTTTTTTGTTTTTCTATGCTGTTTTCCACCCCAGCAGCATGTCGGCAGGCCTTTCACAACACAGGCTTTTTTGCTCGTCACGCACAGGAAAACATATAAATTGTCGCGTTAATTTGTCATAGAACAATTAACGTTCAGGGATACTAGCAGCTTTATAAACGTCTACTCAATCAAGAGAATTGTAATTTTCGTATCCGCTTTGTGAATGAAATCACGGGCTTAAGTTACTCAAGTTCACGCTTGGACAGAGCTTGTTATATGTGGCCACGGAAATGACTGATTACCCCGTAAAATGGCCATTTTTATCGATGAATAAGGACTGACGTGCCGATCTCGCAGAGAGAAAATTTGCAGCGAGCCGGATCAATTTTTTAACGCCAACGCCAACGCTTGTTCAGCCAGTTGATCAATTTTCAGAGGACCATCAGGGTTGTACCAGTAGTTAGACCAGCTCAGTGCACCGGTGAGAAAACGCCGCAAAATAAAGGTGTCCACGTGCGCGGGAATCAAACCGGCAACCTTGGCTTCATTCAATACGGTAAGCCAAAGTTGTTCGTAATGTTCGCGCAACGTCAGGATAAAATGCTGGCTTTCTTCGTTCAGGCTGCGCCATTCGTAAATCAGCACCGCCATCGCTTCACCGGTTTCACCATTGATGGAAATCAGTTCCGCCCGAATCAATGCCAGCAGCTTTTCGCGGGGATTTTGCGCCTGTAGCAAGGCTGATTTCATGCGATCTGTATTGAAATGAATCACTTCCTCCATCACACAACGAAGAATTTCCTCTTTGCTTTTGAAGTGATGAAAGATGCTGCCAGACTGAATACCAACGGCTTGCGCGAGATCGCGCACCGTGGTGCGTTCGAAGCCTTTTGTACGAAACAGGTGAGCGGCAGCGGCCAGCAGACGGCCACGGGGCGAATCGTCCATTCCATTAGCCAGCTTTCCATTAGCTAGTTTGGATGAATGGTCTGTCATGGTTCGGGCAGCCTGTGGGTGGTCTCGGGTTTGGGCGGCTCTTGATACAGCAACGGCTGTCAAAAAGCTAGCGGGTGTCTAAGGGTATGGTTTGGAGCACTTTACAAACCAAGCGCTTGCTTGGTAGTGTAGGGCAACTTTACGGCATCTGCCGGCCTTTGGCCATTGGGCCGACGTCTTAGTAACGGGCGGCCCCTGCTTCAAGCCGTGATAACTGCCTGTCCCCAGGAGAGATTTCATGACCGGAAAAACCATCAGGATCGGCTGCGCTTCGGCATTCTGGGGCGATACGGAAACCGCCGCTTTCCAGCTGGTTCGCAAGACCAAGCTGGATTATCTGGTTTTCGATTACCTGGCCGAGATCACCATGTCGATCATGGCCGGTGCCCGCATGCAGCAGCCGGATGCAGGTTATGCCACGGATTTTGTGACTAACGTGATGCAGCCGCTGCTGCCGGAGATCGCCGCTAAGGGTGTGAAGGTTATTGCGAATGCCGGCGGTGTGAATCCCAAAGGTTGTCGCGATGCGTTGCAGAAGTTGATTGATGCGTCTGGCCTGCCGTTGAAAGTGGCGCTGGTGCTGGGTGATGACCTGCTGCCGCGGGCGGCGGAGTATCTAGAGCTGGGCATTCGGGAAATGGATCGGGACGTGCCACTGCCACCCTTTATGGTGAGCATGAATGCGTATCTGGGTGCGCCGGGTATCGTGGCTGCCTTGCAAGCCGGCGCGGATATCGTGATAACGGGCCGTGTGGTGGACAGCGCGCTGGTACTGGCGCCTCTGGTGCATGAATTCGGCTGGCAGTGGAATGATTACGACAAACTGGCACAAGGCAGTCTGGCGGGCCACATCATCGAATGCGGCGCGCAATGTACCGGCGGCAATTTCACGGATTGGGAAAGCGTGCCGGGTTATGAGGACATGGGTTTTCCCGTAATCGAATGCACCGCGGACGGCCATTTTACTGTGACCAAACCGGAAGGCACCGGCGGTCTGGTGAGTTGCGCCACCGTGGCGGAACAGCTGGTGTATGAAATAGGCAATCCCGCGGCGTATCTGCTGCCGGATGTAGTGTGTGATTTCACTCAAGTGAATCTGCAACAAGTGGGCGAAAATCGTGTAGCAATCAGTGGTGCCCGTGGTTTGCCGCCCACGGACCAATATAAAGTGTCGGCCACCTACCCTGATGGATTTCGTATTAGTGCCGCCTTCGTCATGGCGGGCATCGATGCCCGTCGCAAAGCCGAGCGCGTCAGTACTGCCCTTCTGACTAAAGTGCGCAGACTGTTTGCAGAACGTGGTATGGCAGATTTCAGTCGTACCGACGTGGAAATTCTGGGCAGCGAAGCAACCTATGGCCCGCGCTCAACCGCCAAAAACGTGCGGGAAGTGATCGTGAAAATGGCGGTTAGCCACGTCGACAAAAAAGCGCTGACATTGTTTTCGAAGGAAATTGCCCAGGCGGGCACAGGTATGGCACCGGGCATCACCAACATTGTCGGGGGGCGGCCAAAAGTATCGCCCATGATCCGATTGTTCTCCTGTCTGGTGCCCAAAAGCACGGCACAGACGACGATGGATTTTCAAGGCAGCACAATGCCAGTCGTGGTGGATACCACCAACGGTTTCGACGGCGTAAACGAGCCCCCATTTCTGCACCGGCCGGATTACAAACCACCGCCGTCGTACCCCTGGTGAAACTGGCCTGGGCGCGCAGTGGTGACAAAGGTAATCACGGCAATATTGGCGTCATTGCGCGCAAGCCGGAGTACATGCCTTTTATCAAGGCGGCATTGACGCCGGCCGCAGTCGCAAATTACATGCAGC
>DATLII010000210.1:0-5048 GCA_035539495.1 Dongiaceae bacterium | reverse complement strand
AAATGTAGCGCCGCCCAGCAGCGCCAAGCGTAAAAACAATGTGAGATCCACACTGCGCTGCCGATATACTTCCTCCAGATCGCCTTCACATAACAAGCCCCAGGTGTCGGGGGAACCTGGCATTTTCAGCGTAAGCCCCGCACCAATCACCGGCACATGGCGATAATCTGGATAACCGGGATAACACACAAATACATGATGGCGGTTACGAATCGTCTCCCGCACCCCCGGATGCAAATCGCGAGTAGCAGGATCAGTAAAACGTAATTCCAGCTCGGTCCTTTCCTTCACGCTCACGGTACCGTAATCCGTGCGCACGCCCTGCTTCAAATTGTCGCCGTGCGTAAATGCATTATCTTCAAAACGCGAACGCGACAACGCCACACCCGGCTGAATCGAAGGATCGAATTTCGATTCCACCATAAATAGATAGTTGTCACCGGAATCGCGATACACATGACCAGCTTCCCGTTGAATGATGTCGCTCATCACATCATTGGGAATACGCACGCACAAACAACCGATCACCTGTCCTTTCACCCGCAACGGGTGATAGAACATCAGCGTCATGTCGTCATGAAAACTCGAAGTGGTAGGTCCCAAGGTACGCGTCAACGGATCAGCATAGGGACCATGCAGAAAAGGCTCGCGCAAACCGGCGGCGCATGCCTGTGGATTCAAATCACGTTGGCCTTGATGGGTAGCACTACTGGAATGCAGTACCTTGTGCTGGGGATCAATGATGAAAATTTCCGATGCGTCCTTGTGCAACGCGCAGGTGGTTGCCAAGAAATCACCAGACACCCGTTCCCAATTGTTCTCGATGTCCCGCGCCAAACTGCTCAGGTAAGTCCACTGCTGCTCGGCCCACTGAACCAGCAATTGCCGGCGGGTCTGCACGATACCTTCGAAGGTTTTCTCAATGTCCTCTACCCGGTGCTGGTTTAGCCACCAGGACCAGCGCATGCTGATCTTGCCGACGTTTCCCCACCATTTCAGCCAATGCCGCTCCTGCGGCAGACGCTGCATGTTCGCGCTTTTCAAAGGCATGATACCGACCCACTGCGATCAAGCTGTGATGAATACTCACTTCCTATTGAGAATAGTCATGGGTACGGCCAAATTAAAAACCGAGGTAGGTGATTTTTTGACAAATGGCAGCAAATACCAGTAGAAAAGCGGGCAACAACGGCGGAGACAGACAAAAAACGCACCAACATAAAACACACCCCTGCAAATCGTGTTTTATGTTGGTGCGTTCTTGAACACTTCAAATGATCAGAATATCAACCCGCAGCGCGACTCAAATGGGCCGCTTGCCGGTTTCGGGACAGCGCGGGATGGGAAAACTCCAGCCAACCATCCTCGAGCTTGCCATAACGCAGCATCGCCAAATCCAGCGCGTAGTTCTGATACAGCTTCCAAGGCGACTTCGAGCCCTGGCGCGGCAGTTTCGATAACGCCCGCTGTACGTAGCCGGATTGGAAATCGAGGAAGGGCTCCTCGTGCACCGATCCGTCCTTCACGCGCGGCGTACATTGGCGCGCACCCTTTTTATCCATCAGCTTCAGCAGGCGGCAAATGTATTCGCTGGTGATATCAGATTTCAGCGTCCAGGACGCATTGGTGTAGCCAAACATCATGGCGAAATTGGGCAGATCGCGGAACATCGCGCCTTTGTAATTCATGGTCTTGGACAGATCGAATGGCTTGCCATCCAGCGACAACGCAGCGCCACCCAACAACTGCAGATCCAAACCAGTGGCGGTGATGATGATATCCGCTTCCAGCAACTTGCCGGACTTCAGCTGAATACCATTTTCGACGAAACGCTCGATGTGATCCGTCACCACCGACGCCTTGCCCTTGCGAATCACTCTGAATAAATCACCATTAGGCACCGCGCACAAGCGCTCGTCCCACGGATTGTATTTCGGCGTGAAATGCGCCATATCAAAGTTGGGCCCTACACGCTGCTTCACATGATCCAGCAGCAGACGGCGGATCGCCTTGGGACGTTTGCGGGCCAGATTGTAGAACGCCATCTGGAAGCCCACATTACGAGTACGCGCCATGCGATACACCAGTTTTTCCGGCAGATAACGGCGCAATGTATTGGAGAGTTTGTCTTCCAGTGGCACTGACGCCACATAGGTCGGCGACCGCTGCAGCATAGTCACCTGAGCAGCTTTGTCTGTCATGGCCGGCACCAATGTCACCGCGGTCGCGCCACTGCCAATGACAACCACGCGCTTGCCGCTGTAATCCAGATTTTCCGGCCAGAATTGCGGATGAATTACCGTACCTTTGAAATTCTCGCGCCCCTCGAACTGGGGTGTGAAACCGGCCGCATAGTTGTAGTAGCCGGTGCAGCCCACTAGAAAATTGCAGCGGATTTGAATGGTCTCTCCGGAATCGGTGCGCTGCACATTGACGGTCCACTGTGCCTGCTCGCTCGACCAGTCGGCGCTGACTATTTTGTGCTTGTAGCGAATGTAGCGTTCAACACCGAATTCTTTCGCGGTGTCGCGGATGTATTGAAGGATCGATGAACCATCGGCGATCGCTTTGGGATTGGTCCAGGGCTTGAAGTTGTAGCCCAGCGTGTACATGTCGGAATCGGATCGAATGCCGGGATAGCGGAACAGATCCCAGGTGCCCCCCAAAGATTCGCGGGCTTCCAGTATGGCGAACGATTTAGTGGGACACTCGCGGCGCAAATGGCAGGCAGCGCCAATACCGGAAAGACCTGCGCCCATGATCAGAACGTCAACGGTTTCAATGGACATAAACAACTTCACCTTCTTCTAGAACTGCTTTGGACTTCGTAATAAATGCCTTGGCCTGAGCCGTTCCGCCATTGTGACTTTGCGACAGACCAGTAGCCAGACTGTATCCCGACAAAATGGGCCAAGCGTGGCACAGATTAACACACGTGATTTAACGCCTGAGGTGGCCGTTCTAACGGCACTGCAACGCGCCGCAGCCAAGCCGCAAACGGCATCAACGGCGAAGCCGTCAGGCAAACGCAGAACGTCAGGGATATGCAACAACAAGCGTAGAAGAAGGTTTGGAGATGGAGGCGCGAGCCGGAGTCGAACCGGCCTACAACGGATTTGCAATCCGCGGCATAACCGCTTTGCTATCGCGCCTTAAAGGATAAAACCGATGGAGAACGGATTTGTGCTGCGAAAATCAGACTAGAACCCAATCTTCAACTTGTTGATTTACAAGCTATTTCAGCACAAAACGATCGAACAGCGGACGCAATTATGGACTTGTTTGAATAGCCAGGCAACCCCCACACCCCATCTTTCTTTCCCGGGAAATCAGCCAATCTTCAAACGCCGCGCAAGTTTTCGCAGATTACTCGGATCGATCTGCAACGCGCGCGCCGCCGCAGCCCATTTGCCGTCGTGCTGATCGAGCGCACTCTGGATTAACTCACGCTGAAAGCGGTCCAGCGCCTGCTGTAACGAATCTTGCGGCAATAACGGTGTGGCCACGATGGCCGCCTGAGGTGCCAGCGCAGGCGCATCCAATCCCAGCCAGGAGGCCTCAATACTCAAAAGCCCTGTGCGGGATTCAGCCCGACTCAACACCTTCAGCGCGGCGCGACTGATCACGTGCTCCAACTCGCGAATATTTCCCGGCCAGGAATACGCTAGCAGCGCCCGCTCGGCCTCTGGGGATAAGCGCAAACAACGCAGCCCCAGACGAGCCCGATTGAGCTCAAGGAAATGGCCCGCCAGCACCAGCACATCACGCCCGCGATCCCGCAGTGGCGGAATATGAACCGGGTACACGGACAGGCGGTGGTACAGGTCCGCGCGGAAGCGCCCCTCTCTCACCTCCTCCCATAGCCGCCGATTAGTTGCGGCGATTACCCGCACATCCACATGGCGCGGCTGGTCCGCACCGAGCCGCTGGATCTCGCCACCTTGCAGGGCGCGCAGCAACTTGGCTTGTATCGACAGCGGCAATTCGCCAATTTCATCCAGCAATAGGGTGCCGCCATTGGCGGCCTCGAAGCGTCCGGGACGATCCTGCCCGGCACCGGAAAATGCACCTTTGACATGCCCAAACAGTTCGCTCTCGGCGAGCGTTTCCGGCAAAGCCGCGCAATTCACATAGACCAAGGGCTTGCGCGCGCGGGGCGAATGCGCGTGCAGCCAACGCGCGAACAGCTCTTTTCCCACGCCCGTCTCACCCTGCAGCAAAACAGGCAGGTCAGAGTCGGCCACCACCGCCAGTTCCTCCAGCAACTGACGCAAAACAGTACTCTCGCCAAGGATCATGCCCTCAGCTTCCACGCTGCCCTCCACTGTTTCGCGGCGCGCTAATCGCAGGCTGCGCATTTCCGATTCCAGCCGACTCACACGCAGGGCCGCCTCAATCAGCGGGGCGTAACCCAACAATTGCTGGGCGGAAGATCCGCTGAAGTTGCCGGGATTCAGCGCGTCCAACGTCACCGCTCCCCACAAGCGGCCATCCATGTAGAGGCTCATGCCCATGCAATCATGCACCGGCAACGGCTCATCCGGAGTGTCCTGCAACAAGCCATCGTAAGGGTCGGGAAGATCACTGTCGGCGGCAAACTGTAATGGCTCGCGCTGTGCCATGATCTGCGCCAGACGCGGATGCTTGGCCAGCAAAAAGCTGCGCCCCAGTACTTCGTGCGCAAGTCCTACCGCGGCCTGCGGTCGCAAACTTTCCCCATCCAAACGCAGCAACACCACGGCACTGCAGCTGAAAACTTCCCGCAGCACCACCACCAAACGCTGCAGACGGACAGCGCTCGGTAATTCGCTGGTCAGGTCGGCCAAAAGCGTGTTTTGAAGAGGGGTCAAATCTACCATTTCGGGTATCCAGTACCTTGAAACTTTCAGGTATTTTATACCTCAACTTATGGCAAACCCTTGATTTACGTCACTTTGGACGCTGGCACGGCGATTGCGAAATGGGGGGAAGAACTGACTAAAAAGGAGATTCCCCATGACCACCATGCCCAAGCCCCTGATCGATAACTCCCTCGGCAATCTCGCCTG
>DATLII010000209.1:0-1920 GCA_035539495.1 Dongiaceae bacterium | reverse complement strand
GGGTTGATGGCGTCGTTGGGTTTTTCTGGTTGCAGCAACAGGTAGCGGCAGAGTTCGCCGATGTAGGAAAAACAGTTGGTGTTGTACTGGCGTGCTTCGTCCAGGAAATTGCTGGCAGAGAATTTGCGCCGCAAAAACATGGACGCG
The DNA here is from genome assembly GCA_035539495.1 of Dongiaceae bacterium. GTDB lineage: Bacteria > Pseudomonadota > Gammaproteobacteria > Pseudomonadales > Ketobacteraceae > Ch67. The sequence continues at coordinate 1,773 of DATLII010000209.1, read as the reverse complement.
CCGGAGCGGGTGATGGAACCGAAACCGATGAACATGGCGCTGGAATGGTATAGCGGCAAGCAGACGTAAATGCGGTCGGTGGGCTTCATGTCCAGCGCCACTTCGGCGAATGCCGTAGACATGCGGTGATGGCGATCGTGGGTGATCACCGAGGCTTTCGGCAAGCCGGTGGTGCCGGATGTGAAAATGTAGTACGCCAGATCTTTCAACTGAATGGTTTGGGTTTCCGGCAGGTTGTGCGCGGAAAAATCATCGGGTCGGCACGGCGTCGCCCAGTCGGGGCAAGGTTCTTTGCCCTGGTCACGGATAAAAATGAAATCAGCTGGGTTGTTCAATGAAAGCTGGCTGCGAATAGCATTGATCGAATCCAGCCACTCTTCACCGACGATCAATTTGCGCGAATTCACTGACGTGATGCAGTGCAGCAGCGGTTCATCGGTGAGGTGGGTGTTGATCATGGCGCTGGCGCCGCCGACTTTGGCCACCGCGGTGATCGCTGCCAGGTTTTCGATGCGGTTGTCCATCATGATCGACACCACATCGCCTTTGCGGATGCCCAGCTGCTTCAGCTGATGCGCGAAGCGATTGGCCAGGGTGTTGAACTGGCCCCAGGTGATGCTGGTCCCTTCGAACAAACACATCAGCGCGCTGGGATTTCTGGCGGCGTTCTGCTCCACCATCAGGCCCAGGGACAGACGGGTGTCGCGGGGAAGGGGTTTGACTTTAAGGGCCTTGGTGAGGACCTTGGCCATGTCGAGAATTTCGGAAAGACTGGTCATTGGGGGACGCCCGTGCTGCGATGATCGGTTATGACTATTTGGTCAGGCGCTATTTATACTAATCTGTTGCACCAGTGCAACAGAGATTTGTGACCTGTAATCAGGCTCTGTTCCCGCTGTTTGTTTGGTAGGCGCGTAAGGGGGGATTCTGTAGAATGCGCGCCATCTATCCCTTTCTGTGAACCACACTATGCAACAAGTCCTTATCACCTGTCGTGCTGGGCTGGAATCGGATATTGCCGCCGAAATCCAGGGCAAATCCGCTGCCGTGGGGGTGCATGGTTTTGTGCGTGCACAAGCGGGAGATGGATTTGTAGTGTTTGAAGGCTATCAGCCGGATGGCGGTGAATTGTTGCTACAACGGCTGGCGTTTGCGGACCTGGTGTTTGCCCGTCAGTGGTTGCTGGTGCTGACCCGTCTGCAGGAAATTCCGCCTGGCGACCGTATTTCTCCTATCGTGCAGGCCATGGCGGATGCGCCAGCCCACGGCGGTTGCTGGCTCACGTTCCCGGATACCAATGAAGGCAAGGGCTTATCGCGCCTGACCACGAAATTGGAAAAACCACTGGGCGGTGCACTCAGCAAATTGCAGGGCAAAAAAGCCGATGAGGCGCCCTGGATTGCGCATATGTTTTTCGTCAGTGGCGATGACATCTGGGTGGGTGTGACACCGCGCCGTAATGCGTCACCTTGGGCCACGGGCTATCCACGTCTGCGTCAACCGCCGTCGGCGCCCAGTCGTTCCACATTGAAGTTGGAAGAAGCCTGGCTGCAACTGATTCCCGAGCATTTGCGCAGCGTTTACATCAAACCGTTCCAGAAAGCGGTGGATTTGGGTGCTGCGCCCGGAGGTTGGACCTGGCAGTTGGTGCATCGTGGTTTGCAGGTGGTGGCGATTGATAACGGCCCCATGGACAAGATGTTGATGGACAGCGGTCAGGTTACGCATTTGCGCGAGGATGCATTCGCGTATAAACCACCACGGCAGGTGGAC
>DATLII010000208.1:0-7396 GCA_035539495.1 Dongiaceae bacterium | reverse complement strand
CGTGAATGACTTCAACCGTTTCGGCCGCACTTATCAGGTGAATGTGCAGGCGGATCAGTCCTATCGCGAAGACGCCGAACAGATCAGCCGTCTGAAAGTGCGCAATCACCAGGGCGAGATGATTCCGCTGGGCGCGTTCGTGGAAGTCACTCGCACTGCCGGTCCCGACCGCGTGATGCATTACAACGGCTATCCCACTGCCGAGATCAACGGTGCGCCGGCACCGGGCTACAGCTCGGGCCAGGCGGAAGCGGCGATCGCGCAGATTCTGGATGAAACGCTGCCCAACGGCATGACTTACGAGTGGACCGAGCTCACCTACCAGCAGATTCTGGCCGGCAACTCCGCCATCTATATTTTCCCGCTGGTGGTGCTGTTGGTATTCCTGGTGTTGGCGGCGCACTACGAAAGCTGGTCGTTGCCGCTGGCGATCATCCTGATCGTGCCGATGACATTGCTGTCGGCAATTTCCGGCGTGATCTTGCACGGTGGCGACAACAATATCTTCACCCAGATCGGCTTGATTGTGCTGGTAGGGCTCGCGGCGAAGAACGCGATCCTGATCGTGGAATTCGCCAAGGACAAGGAAGATGAAGGCATGCCGCTGCTGGATGCAGTGCTGGAAGCCGCGCGTCTGCGCTTGCGGCCGATCCTGATGACATCGCTGGCGTTCGTGATGGGTGTGGTGCCGCTGGTGTTGTCGTCCGGCGCGGGTGCGGAAATGCGTCAGGCCATGGGCACCGCGGTGTTCTGGGGCATGCTGGGGGTTACATTCTTCGGCCTGCTGCTGACGCCGGTGTTCTATTACCTGGTACGCAAAGCGGTGTTCTGGCTGCAGTCACGCAAGCATGCCGCCGGAACCGAAACTGTAACGGTGCCAGACCATGCATAACTTGCTGAAGCATCCAGCGCAGTACGCTCTGGAAGTATGGGAAGGCAGGACGGAAGGAACGGACCCGCAATTGGTCCGTTACCTGGCAGCAAAAGCGTTTGTCGCGCTTTTGCTGCTGGGTCTGGCGACGTTCATGACATTCGATTGGTGATGGAATCCGTTGAAGAGCCGATATCAGCCCGCCAACCCTACATAAACGTTCTGCACATCGTCGTCGGCATCGATGGCTTCCAGAAAGGCTTCCACTTCCGCGCGGGCTTCTTCGCTGTCCAGGTTGACCGGATTTTTCGGCCGGTAACCCAACGACGCCGACACCACCGTGAACCCCTGGCCCGGCAATGCCCGGCTCACCGCGTCAAGGTCCGTTGGATCAGTCATGAACAGAGTGGCGCCATTTTCACCCGGCTCCAGATCCTGAGCACCGGCTTCGATCGCCGCCATTTCAGGATCGGCATCGGACGAGTCCGGCGTGGCTTCAATTAGACCCAGGTGTTTAAAATCCCAAGACACGGAACCCGAGTTACCCAACTGCCCCTTGCGGAACAGGATGCGCATGCTCTGGGCGGTACGGTTGTTGTTGTCGGTCAGGCACTCCACGATTACCGGCACCCGGTGCGGCGCGAACCCTTCATAGGTAACGTGCTCGTAATGCACCACTTCATCCAGCAGGCCAGCGCCTTTCTTGATTGCCCGCTCCAGGGTGTCTTTCGGCATCGAGGCTTTTTTGGCCTGTTCGATCGCCATGCGCAGGCGGGAGTTCATGCTGGGGTCAGCGCCGTTGCGGGCGGCCACCATGATTTCACGGGTCAGTTTGGTAAAGATTTTGCCCTTCGCGGCGGCGGATTCGGCTTTGCCTTTGGTTTTCCACTGTGCGCCCATAGCGGTTCTCTCGGCTGATTTTTTTAGGGGATACTTTTTTGAGGGGAAACAATAACGGCAGTATAAAGGGCCGGCCTCTCACAATGAAGTTGGCCGGCGCACAATTATGAACCCAAGTCTGTTAGTTAAAAGATAAGTGGAAGATCAGCCGGTTAGCTTACTCGGCGGGAACGATGGCATCCGGGCCCGGTTCGGCAACAGCCTCAACAGCAGCCGCACCATCGACCGCAGCCTGGACCGGCGGTGGTGGCTCATCCTCATAACCGTCGTGCCACATCTCCGGCGCCAGCTCGGCTGGTGTTTCCGCCTGCTGCAGATAAGGCTCCAGAATCGGCGCCATTCCTTTCAAGGTTTGAGCCGGTAGGGCCGAGGTAAAGCGGAAGTCACCGGCACCGGAGCCTGATACGAAGGCGGTCAGCGTGCCGAAGTGGTTGTCGCCCAGATAAAACACCAGGGTAGCGGTACGGCTCAGAGCCCGGCCTTTAGTGCGTTGACCACCGGCGCCCATGCTGACCAGACGGTTGTCGCCGGTACCGGTCTTGCCACCCATGTTCAACGGGCTGCCATCAGACTTGTGATAAGCCCCCTGCAGACGGCGGGCGGTACCTTTATTCACCACCTCGCCCAAGGCACCTTTCAGCGCATCCGCCACATCCGGATTCAGCACCTGCACCGCATTCATCGGCTGCTGCGATAGACGCGCTTCATAAGGCGTGCCGGCACCGAATACCAATTTATCCAACCGGTACACAGGCATGCGCTCGCCACCGTTCAGGATAATGCCCATCAATTCCGCCAACGCTGCAGGACGATCGCCGGAACTACCCAACGCCGACGCCAGAGACGGTACCAGGTGATCGAACGGATAGCCCACCGCCTTCCAGCGGCGGTGAATGTCGGAAAACGCTTCCACTTCCAGCATGGTGCGAACACGGGTGTCGCGGGCGTTCTTCGCTTTGGTGCGCAACAACCAGCTGTAAACCTGTTGGCGTTCCTCGGCGCTGGATGCCAGGGCCGCGCTGAAGCTGGGCTTTTCCGCCTGCTGCAAATAGCCCAGCAACCAAAGCTCCAGCGGGTGCACCCGGGCCAGATAACCCTGATCCTGCAGGTTATAGCTGCCAGGCTTGTAGCGCTCGTACAGGTTGTTCACCGTTTTGGCGGTCAACGCTTCGCCGGGCAGACGATCTTTCAGGAAAGCCGAGAAGGTATTCAGATCAGCACTGGGGAACAGGTAACGATGCACGACGGTCAGCCGCACCGGCGTCGGCTTCAGGCCCGTGAGGAAAGCATCCATCCGTTCCTGCTGGCTCATGCCCTGGTATTTCACCCAGAAGCGGGACAGGAACACGGTGCTCTCCCGATCGATGAATTTGGCCAGCACTTCACGCCGACGCGGATCGGAATCGTTCAGGCGCACCAGGTTTTCGCCGCTCCACTTCTGGTAGGTGGTGTAATTCACCAGCTCCCGCAGCATGCGCACAAACGGCAGATTGATGGATTCCTGCAGCGATTCCCGCACAGTGGGAATACGGCCGTTGTCTTCTTTCTTGAAGTTGTTGAAGGTGTGGACGCCACCGCCGGTAAAGAAGCGCTCGCCCGGATTGGCGGAATAGGTACGGTCCAGCGCCCGCTGCAGCAGCTCCGGCAACAACAGATCCGGTTTGCCAATCATCTGGTCCAACACCCAACCGGTCAGCACGTCGGTGGTGTCGGCGCGCAGCTTGGTCAAAGTCTCTGCGCTCTGATTCTGGTAACGGGTATGGATCTCCGCCATCACTTCCAAGTACGTCGTCAGCACCCGTAGTTTCGCAGTGGAGCCCAGCTCCAGCTTACTGCCTTCATTAATATCGAACGGATTGTCGGTGTTGTCGGTCTGCACCCGCACCTGATTGCCGTTGGGTGTGCGTTCAAACAAGGTGAAGCTGTAATTGATGAACTTGGCCTGGTTGGGCTTCAGCAAATATTCGCCGACCAGACCGTTCTGCTGCGCGAAATCGTTGTCGTGCAATTTACGCAAGTGGTTGGTGACCGCATCCTGCAGATCGCCCTGCAAGGTGGTAGTGGCGGTCAGGTCCATGCGGTCCAGGTCATACAGCGACGCATCGAGCGACGACACCAACCGGTTGCGCGCCACGTTCACGCCTTTGTTGGTTTCCTGCGGGATCACCGCCGGCTTGGCGCGGAAATCACGGAACACGGTTTTCTGCGCCAACGCCGCCTGCATCAGCGGCTCACCGATGGCGCCTTTGCGGCCCAGCAGACGCAAGTAGCTGTCGGTGAGCGGATTCAGGTCGCTGTTGCTTTGCGCCAAATAATAGGAAGGACGCCGGTGGGCAATCATCAACGCGATGATCTGACGCATGGCAGTGCCCTGCTCCATCAGTTCCTCGCCTTGCAGATCCGGGCCGTTGAGCAATTTGTTGATGCGATCGAAATCGGAACCAAACCAGACAAACAGACCGTCGCCGATGCCATTCACTTCGCCATAACCGGGCGCGGCCGACAGTGGCACGGTATTCAAATAGTCCAGCACCAGCTTGCGGCGGGCATTCATGGTATCTGGCCCTTGCTGATATACCCGCACGGACGCAGAGGCCATCTGCACCAGCTTGTCTTCAATAGATGAGGTAATGCCATCATCGGAATGGCGATATTTCTCGATCTGGGTGGCCAGGGTGCTGCCGCCCATGGAAGGTGTTTTGATATTGATGGCGTCGCCGGCCTTGAACACCGCCGCCTTGATGAAGCGACCCCAGTCCACCGCCGGGTTGGTGCGCGGGAAATCGGTATCCAGCAACTTGCGGTTTTCAATGAACAACAGCGCGCTCACCATCCGGGTCGGCACGGTTTCGAACGTGTCGTAGTGACGGCGGGGATAATAATAGTGGTACATGGGCTGCAGGCGACGGTCGAGGATCTCCAGACCAGCCTGGGTTTTTTCGTTGTAGGGCAAGTAGAAGCCGGCTTGCAGGTACTGCATCAGGTCCGGAGAGAAGCGGACCTGGCGATCCAGTTGCATGCCACTGTTCTGCAGCTTCTCCAACATGATTGGCAGCCGGACATAACCCAGACGCTGGTCGAACGGCCCTTTGTTGGGGAACAGAATGCTGTCACTGGGGCCGTCCTGCACTTCCCACTTCAGGCGGGAAGCATATTCCGGAAGATAGCGGGATTGCAGGGTGGACGTTTGCGCTTCGTAATAAGCAGCACCGAGCGCCAACAGCAGCAAAACCAGCAAAAACAGGTAAAACTTACCGAAGCGAATACCGCGGCGTTTGGGTGTTGGTGGCAAATAACCAATGCGATCAGCCCCTTCCGCGACCAGAGCAGGGGCGCGTCGAGGCGATCCGGCGGCGGGATTCTCAACTCGGTCAGTGAGGATCGGGACGCTGGTTTCCAAATCGAAATGAGGCTGCGAACCCATGGAAGGCAATGCTTCTCCCGAAGCGCGAACAAACTGGAACTATGGGGGGATTTTGACCCGGCTGGAGCAGCACAACCGTTTGAGCAGTTCTACCTAGTATCCGGCCTTCAACAGCGGCACACTGAAAATTCTGTCTGAACAAAATTTGACGCGCGCTGTATCTCATGCAAAATCATACTAAAATCCTATTGATAAAAGTAGCTATGCTTGTGCTATCCATCAACGTGAATTAGAGATTTTTTCAGTGAAGTTGCGATATTGGGTTTTGCTTTTCGGATGTCTGGTAGCGCTGGCGGCGCAGGCTCAGAATGCGAGTGCCGCCACCCCTGCCAAAGGAACCCGTGACCCGGCCCGGTTGAATCTGGCATCGGTGAATGCACTGGTTTTGGACACGAAACAGAAACAGGTGTTATTTGCCAAGAATGCGGATGCAGTGGTGCCCATTGCCTCTGTGAGCAAACTTATGACTGTGATGGTGGCGCTCGACGCAAACCAGCCGCTGGATGAAGTGTTGCCGGTCAAGATCGATCAGACCAAGGAATTGAAAGGCGTGTTTTCCCGGGTGCGGGTGGGCAGCCAATTGACTCGCAAGGAACTGATCCTGCTGACGCTGATGTCGTCCGAGAACCGCGCCGCCGCATCGCTGGCTCATCATTACAAACTCGGCTACGCCAAATTCATCGACGCCATGAACAAGAAGGCGAAGGATCTGGGCCTGACCGGCACGCATTTCGTGGAGCCGACCGGCCTGTCCTATTCCAACGTATCCAGCGCCCGTGACCTGGCCAAACTGGTGCAGACCGCAGCGACTTATCCGCTGATTCGCCAGTCCAGCACCACGGCGAAGAAGGATACCCGCTTCAAGAAGCCGGCCTACTCATTGGCGTTCTACAACACCAATCCGCTGGTGCGGAACAACAAGTGGGACATCAAGCTCAGCAAAACGGGCTTCAACAATCAGGCCGGCCATTGCCTGGTGATGCTCACCGATATCGGCAACCGCGAAGTGGCGATGGTGTTTCTGGATTCTTTCGGCAAGCGTTCCCATGTGGGTGACGCGGCGCGGGTGAAGCAGTGGCTGGAAACCGGCAAGGGCAGCACGGTGCCTTCGGAAGCGCGCAATTACGAGAAACGTAAAAACCGGCTTTCCGCTACTTGAGCTTGAACAAGCGGAGATTGAGCTGAAGTAAGTGAAATCAGAACAGGCGGCGTGACGGGTGCCCAATCAGGTACCAATCACGCCGCCTTTGTTTTGGGTGATCAATACGGTGGTGGAGCGAGGTCGCGTCTTGCCGTCGCTGGCAGGAAAATGCAAACCGGGGTGCTGCACGTTGATCCACATCGAGCGGAAATCCGGGGTCCAGGTGATGCCGGTGATTTCACATCCCCGCGGCCCCACCAGAAAACGCTTCACCTGGCGTGATACCGGATCGGCACACAGCAATTGATTGCACCCCATCTGCTGATTCTGAGCCGCTGCATCGTCGAAATCGGTTTCGATCCATAAGCGCCCCGCCCGATCGAACGCGAGCCCATCCGGTGACGAAAAAATATCGCCCTGGATGGTGCCCGTAAGATGGCTGGGGATCAGCTCGCCCTTGCCGTCGCGCCCGTCGGCATGATCACCTGCCAGCAAAAACAGATCCCACTGAAATGCGGTAGCAGCAGGATCCGCATTTGCTTCGCGCCAACGCAGGATCTGGCCATGCAAATTGTGTGGGCGCGGGTTGGCGGCATCCACCGGATCGTCATCGCCGCGCTTATCGTGATTGGTGCAGGTCACGTACACCTCTCGCGTGACGGGGTGCACGGCCACCCACTCCGGCCGATCCATGGGCGTGGCACCGGCACGATCAGCCGCCGCACGCGCATTCAACAGAATTTCTTCCTGACTGTTGAAACCGTTGGTGGGCGTCAAACCGTTCTGTCCCAGTACCAGCGCCTTCCATTCGCCTTCTCTACTTCCTTCTCGCCCACTGGCACGAAACTGGGCGGCGTAAAGCGTGCCCGTGTCGAGCAAATTGCGATTGGCTGCAGGGTTGCTGGCATCATACCGGCCCGCAGACACGAATTTGTAAATGTATTCGCCTTGAGCATCGTCGCCGGAATAAACCACCACACGGCCGTCAGGGCCCAGCACCACCGTAGCGCCTTCACGGCAATAACGGCCCAGCGCCGTGCGCTTCACGGGCACACTGCCG
>DATLII010000207.1:0-17322 GCA_035539495.1 Dongiaceae bacterium | reverse complement strand
GCTGGATGCCGATACCAAAGTACGTTGCGTAGTATTGACCGGTGCGGGCGAATCCTTCTGCGCCGGCGGTGATCTGAAATGGATGCAGGGCATCCTGAATTCCAGCCGCGCCGAGCGTGTAGCCGACAGCGCTAAACTGGCGAAGATGCTGCGTACGCTGAATGAATTGTCGAAGCCTTTGATCGGCCGCATTAATGGCCAGGCCTATGGCGGCGGCACCGGCCTGATTGCGGTGTGCGATATCGCCATCGCTGCTGATACCGCCAATATGGCGCTGACCGAAACACGTTTGGGCCTGACACCTGCGAATATTTCAACCTTCGTGGTGGGCAAGATGGGCCGCTCCAATGCACGCCGTACGTTTCTTAATGCGCGCCCGCTCACCGCAGCCAAAGCGAAAGATGTCGGTTTGGTGGACGAAGTGGTGCCAGCAGCCGATCTGGATGCCGCTGTGGAAACCGAAATCGGTTACGTGCTGCAATGCGGTCCCGGCGCCATCGCTGCCACCAAAAAACTGATCTTCTACGTGGACAGCCACGACACTGACACCAATTTGATTTACACCGCGAATCTGCTGGCAGACACCTGGGAATCCATCGAAGGCCAGGAAGGTATTCACTGCTTCTTCAACAAGGAAGTGCCGAGCTGGAGACAAAAATGAGTATCAAGCGCCTCCTGATCGCCAACCGTGGCGAGATCGCCTGCCGGGTGATCCGCAGCTGCAAAAAGCTCGGTATTGAATCGGTGGCCGTATTTTCCGACGCCGATCGCCGCGCCCGTCATGTGCAGCAAGCCGACCTGGCCTGCCATATCGGTGGTTCCGCTGCCAGCGACAGTTACCTGAATGCCAAAGCCATCATCGATGCCGCATTGAAAGTGAAAGCTGATGCCATTCACCCTGGCTACGGCTTCTTATCTGAAAGCACACAACTGATTTCGTTGTGCAACCAACACGGTATTATTTTTGTTGGCCCTACGCTGGAAAGCATTGCGGCCATGGGCTCGAAAATCGAAGCTAAAACCATTGCCCAGCGCCTAGATATTCCCACCGTGCCCGGCTATAACGGCGACACGCAGGATGCCGATCATCTGCAGCGTGAAGCCGAGCGCATTGGCTTTCCCGTACTGATCAAGGCCAGCGCCGGCGGTGGCGGCAAAGGCATGCGCATCGTGCGGCAGAGCACTGAGTTCCGCGAAGCGCTGGCGTTGGCGCGGCAGGAAGCGTTGAATGCGTTCGCGGATGATCGCGTACTGCTGGAAAAATACCTGGTGCGCCCACGTCACATCGAAGTGCAACTGTTGGGCGACAGCCACGGCAATGTTGTGCATCTGTTCGATCGCGAATGCTCGATCCAGCGTAATTACCAGAAAGTAATCGAAGAAGCGCCCGTCAGCCACCTGGATCAAGATGTTCGTCAAAGCCTGTTTGATTGCGCGGTACGGTTAGGTAAGCACCTGGGTTATCGCGGCGCCGGCACGGTCGAATTCATTTTCGATGCCGACAGCCAGAATGCCTATTTTCTCGAGATGAACACTCGCCTGCAGGTGGAGCATCCCACCACCGAATTGGTAACGGGTATCGATCTGGTGGAATGGCAGATCCGCGTTGCCAACGGCGAGAAACTGGCGTTCAACCAATCAGGCTTGAGCACACGCGGCCACGCCATCGAAGCCCGTGTGAACGCCGAAGACCCTGCCAATAACTATCTGCCGGAAATTGGCACCATCCAGCTGTATCGCGAACCAGTAGCGGATGGGTTGCGCATCGACAGCGGCGTGCAACAGGGTTCCGAAATTACCCCATTCTACGATTCCATGCTGGCCAAGGTGATCGCTTACGGCGATACCCGTGGCATGGCATCGCAACGTTTGCTCCATGGCTTGAATAATTTCGCCGTCGGCGGCGTCAAGACCAACCAGGAATTTCTCACCAGTCTGATCACGCGCCCGGCATTCCATCAGGAACTGACGACGCAATACATCGGCAAAGAATTCCCGCAGGGGTGGCAGCCGTGGGGCGAGCAAATGCACACTGCAATTGCCGCAGCCGCGTTTGCGCTGGAACAGGAACACAGCACCGAAGCTTCCCTGGCCGGCACGCCCTGGCAGCGCATGGGCGCTTGGCGTTTGACTTCAAATGCGGGCACGCCGGCGACCTCGCGTTTGTGGCTGCAAACAACCAGCGGCTTGCGTGAATTGCGCGTCGCAGGCCGGCAAGGTCACTACGACGTGCAATTAGTTGAACCCGCTACCAAAGACGCTCCGTCCACCACCGCGCAATTCGCAATGCATCTGTTCCGCCCAGTCGGCGCCGTCAATGGCGCCCAGTGGCAAGTGGAACTCGACGGCACCCGTCGTTCGCTGGATATCGCCTTCACCGGCAAGCAGGTTTCCATCAGTTCGCCACGCTTGCGCCGTACCTACCGTTTCATCGGTCTGGAAGAAGCGATGCTCGGTCAGGCTGCTGCATTGAAGAATGCATCCAACACAATACGTGCCCGCATGCCCGGCTTGATTACAGACGTGCTGGTGCAAGTTGGAGACCAAGTGGAAGAGGGCGCCACCGCCGTGGTAATGGAAGCGATGAAGCTGATCCACAACATGCCTTGTCCGGTGAGCGGTACCGTGAAACAGGTGCTGGTTGCGGCTGGCGACAAGGTGGAAGACGGCAGCCTCTTGATTGAGATAGAACCGGCGGAATAACAGAACGCGCCATAGAGCTTTGTGCTGCGGAGGAAGCGGAATATTTCCTGCATGTTTACGCAGCCGAGCATCGCAGGTCCGGCCGGAAACAAGGTGGCTGTTGTCTGAGCGCGTAGCGCGAGTTCAGCCACCGCCGGCCGGATCGAGAAGCGCAGGGTAGCCGAAGGCCAAGTGGTCATGCTGGAAATACTCCGCTTCCTCCGCAGCACATTGCGTGCAACGAAGCACCCTGATTAATGCAACATATTGAGAGAGACGGCCCCATGCTCAACCCCTATTTCAACGAAGACCACAATCTTCTGCGCGAACAAGTCCGCCGTTTCGTCGAAAACGAAATCGTCCCCAACGGCGAAGCCTGGGAACAGGATGGCTGTGTTCCCCGCGAAATCCTGCGCAAAATGGGCGACCTCGGTTTCCTCGGCCTCACCCACGAAGAAAAGTACGGCGGTAGCGCCATGGACGTGCGCGGCGCAGTGGTGCTGGCCGAAGAACTGGCCCGCTCCACCTTCGCCGGCGTCACCATCACCGCGCTGGTCCACACCAACATGGCCTCGCCCCACCTGGCCAACGCGGGTTCCGCCGAACAAAAGCAGAAATACCTGCCCGATATCATCGCCGGAAAAAAAATTACTGCGATTTGCGTGACTGAACCTGGCGCCGGTTCCGACGTCGCAGGCATCCGCAGCCGAGCGGTGCGCGACGGCAACGACTGGATCATCAACGGCAGCAAAATCTTTATCACCAACGGCGTGTACGGTGACCTCTATTTCGTCGCCGCCAAAACCGATCCCACCGCCAAAGGCTCCCGTGGCATTTCCATCTTTATCGTCGAAAAAGGCGCACCCGGTTTCAAGGTTGGCCGCGCCCTGAAAAAACACGGCTGGCGCAGCTCCGACACCGCCGAACTCTTCCTCGACGACGTGCGTGTGCCGCAGGAAAACATGCTGGGCGAAGAAAACAAAGGCTTCTACGCCGTCATGAAAAACTTCCAGCATGAACGCATTATGCTGGCCGCCATGGGCGTGGCCGAAGCGCAGAAAGCCTTCGAAATCACCCTGGAGCATGTCAAAAACCGCAAAGCCTTCGGCGCATCCTTGTTCGACAAGGACGTGATCCGCGATAAACTGGCTCGCATGCAAACCAAAATCAGCCTGGCGCGTAACTACCTGCACTATGTCGCCTGGCTCGACGCCCAGGGCGGCGACTGCATCAAAGAGGTCTCCATGCTCAAAGCCAACGCTTGTGAAGTCGCGAACGAAGTCATGTACGAATGCGTGCAATTGCACGGCGGCATGGGCTTCATGGAGGAATGCGCCATCGAACGCATGTACCGTGACGCCCGCGTGCTGCCGATCGGCGGCGGTGCCACCGAAGTCATGTTCGGTGAAGTGGCCAAGCGGCTGTAACGGATGAGCCTGCATTATCCGTTCACCGATCCTCCCGGCCGTGGTCAGGCCATCAGCATCACACCCGATGTGAAATGGCTGCGCTCGCCGCTGCCCATTTCACTCGGCCATATCAATTGCTACCTGTTGCGCGACGGCGACGGTTGGTGCGTGGTGGACACCGGCATGAACAGCGCCGACGCTCGCCAGCAATGGCTGGATGTGATTGCGGCGGAACTACAGGGCGCGCCGCTGACCCGCGTCATCGTCACGCACCATCATCCGGATCATGTTGGTTTAGCGGGCTGGTTGTGCGATCGCTTCCGTATTCCGCTGTTCACGTCGGAAAGCGAATATTTTCACTCGCTGGCCTTCAACGCGCCGCGTCGCACCGAACCTTTTTGGGAAGTGGACCAGTATTTCCAGCGCGCCGGCATGTCTTTGGCCAGCCAGCAGTCGCTATACGCCAACGACGATTACAACCACATGGTGTCGGAAGTGCCCGCCAGTTATCACCGCGTGGTGGACGGGCAAATTCTGCGTATCGGCGACTTCGATTGGTTGGCGATCACCACCCGCGGCCACGCGCCGGAGCATCTGTCCCTGTATTGTCGCGAGCGGAATCTGTATATCTCCGGCGATCAGCTGTTGCCGAAAATCACCTCCAACGTCAGCGTTTCGCCCATCGCGCCGGAGGCTGATCCGCTGAGGGACTGGCTGGAAGCCCATACCAAACTGGTGGGGCTGGTTCCCGATGAAGCCACCGTATTGCCGGCTCATCAGCTGCCATTCAATGGCGTACACGTGCGGGCAGATCAAGTGGTGCAGCACCATCAACAACGCCTGGATCAGATTCACGCGCTCTGTCGCACCCCGGATACCGCCCAAGTCCTGACGGAAAAGCTGTTCCAACGCAAGCTGGACGCTTTCCAGAATTTCCTGGCAGTGGGAGAATGCCTGGCACACCTGCACCGGCTGCTGGCCCTGGGAAGGATCGAGCGTACGCTGGAAGGGGGAGTTTATTATTTTCGCGCCACGGACTGAGTCCAGCGCCTTCAGAGGGATATCAGCATGAGTATCAGTACCGATCAAACATCTGCGGCATTCGAGCAGACCATCACCCAGCGCCGGTCCGTGCGCGGGTTTCTGTCCACGCCGGTGCCGGCCGACACCATTCGCAAAGTGTTTACCCTGGCCCAACGCACCCCGTCCAACTGCAATACCCAACCCTGGCTCACCCATGTCGTCAGCGGCGCCAAGCTGGATACGCTGCGTCAACGCATGTACGAAAATGCCATGCTGGGCAAAATGACCCTGGATTACCCCTACAGCGGCAAATACGACGGCGTTTACAAGGAGCGCCAGTATGACGCAGCTGTGCAGATGTACAACGCCGTGGGCATCAGCCGCGAAGAGAAGCAGAAACGCCTGGAAGTATTTCTGCGTAACTACAAATTCTTCAACGCACCCCACGTCGCATTTCTGTTCCTGCCAGAGCCGTTCCATATTCGTGAAGCAGCGGATGTTGGCATGTATGCGCAGTCGCTGATGCTGGGTTTCACCGCGTTCGGTCTCGCCAGTTGCCCACAAACCTCGCTGGGCTTCCACGCCGATCTGGTGCGCGAAGTGCTGGATGTGAATCCAGTGAACAAACTGTTATTCGGCATTTCCTTCGGTTATGAAGATACCAGCGATCCGATCAACAGTGCTCGCCTCGGTCGCGCTGAATTGGATGCGTCCACTGTTTTCCACGACTGATTCTGCCTGCTCATCACTGTCGTGCTTAAGCCAGCACGGCGGTGATGTAAAATCGCTTATCCTGATAATCCAACCAGCTCTAATCTAACCAACATCGGTGGCGACCTCGCGGTCACCGCTCCCGCGCTCGCTTCAGGTACACTCGGCCCGCCGGCGCCATTCACAGGCCCGGAATTTCCGTTCTGCCGAGGCCTTCCTCATGATCGATATCGATACGCCGGCACCTTTGCGTGATGCCATCACCTTGTCCCGCGCGGACAGTGCGCATTTCCGTTTTCATCCCGAGCGCGAAAAGCTGTTCAACGAGTTGCACACGCGGCCGTTTCCGGTGCTGGAAACCGGCAGCCGCGTATCGCAATTTGCGGTGCTGCACGGTGACCAGGCCGCCGACGCCGAATACGTGCATATCAGCCATCTATGTCAGCGTTTTGCCGTGGTGCCGCCGTTGGCAGGTTCCTCCTGCTATTACCAGGATTTCGGCGGCTTCGAGCTGCGGTGGGAACGCCACAACGAATTTTCTACCTACACCTTGATTGTGCGCGATCCCACCGCAGCGCCGTTTACTTGCAATGCGCTCACGTTGCTGCCGGCCGGTTGGCTTGCCACTGTGCCAGGCGACATCATTCACGCGCAACACATCGACATTCTGGATGCGCCCACCGAAATCCAAATGGCCAACACCTTGCGTCGCCATTTCGAGGGCCATCGCCTGATCAGTTCCTGGATCGGCGATCAGCAGGCGCGACTGTGGACAGCCTATCGTATTCACAGCGATGGTTTTGGTCGCATTCTGATTCTCAACCGTGATCTGAATCCTTGCCAGGCAGGGCGTTTAGTGCGGGCGCTGCTGGAGGTGGAAACCTATCGCATGATGTTGCTGACCGCGTTTCCAACGGCGCGCGTGATAGCACCGCAAGTCAGCGCGATGGCGCAGGAATTGGCGCTGATCAATCAGCAGATCAACGCTATTCGGGGATTGGATGACGAACGTCGCCTGTTACAACAGTTGTCCATGCTGGCAGCGCGCATCGAGCAAATGATTTCCGACAGCGATTATCGGTTTAGCGCCGCGCGTGCCTATTACGATCTGGTGATCAGCCGGCTGAAGGATTTACGCGAACAGGAAGTGGCAGGTATGCAAACGCTGAATGAATTTCTGCGTCGACGTTTGACGCCCGCCTATCGCACCTGCCAATCAGTCAGTGGTCAACTGGATGACTTGTCCCAGCGGATTGATCGCGCCAGCGAACTGTTGCGCACCCGCATCAACCTCACCTTGGAGGCGCAAAATCAGGCGCTGCTGCAGTCGATGAATCAACGCAGCCAGCTGCAGTTGCAATTGCAGCAGGCAGTGGAAGGGTTGTCGGTGGCGGCCATCAGCTACTACATGGTGGGGCTGGTGAAATATCTGGGGGAATTGCTGCACGAACAGGGATGGGTGGCCCATCCGGCCTTGCTGACAGGGTTGGCGGTGCCCTGCAGCATCGCAATCGTTTGGTGGGGCGTGCGCCGGCTACGCAAGCGTGTGGAGGGGACTGCTTCCCGCTGAATCTGGTTCGCCTTTTTCCAGATATTCCCCGACAAATCCGGTTTGGTTGAATTCGATTTTATGCTGCATTTTAGCGGCCGCAGCGATGGATTCGCTGTGCATAGGCGTGTATAGTGGAATCGGTATACGGTGTAAGCTCAAGATCGAAATAACAAGAATCTACGGAGGACAATATGACAGCGACAGCAGCGGCAATTGATGGCGCCTGGAATTTCGTGGTGAAAACGCCCACTGGCGAACAGAAAAGTGTAATCACGCTGAAATCGAACGGTGACCAGCTTACTGGCACTATGAACAGCGCCGAATACGGCGTGCAGGACATTGAAGACGGCAAATACGACGGTGAAACCCTCACCTGGAAAAGCAAAACCACCAAGCCGATGAAACTGACTCTGACCTACACCGGCACAGTAGATGCCAGCGGCAATCTGAAAGGTTTCATCAAAGTGGCGATGGCCAAACTGCAATTCACTGGCACGCCGATTGCGAAATGATGGAAAGAAGCAATGGTGATTTTCTCAGCCAATAAAAAAGCCGCTTCAAGCGGCTTTTTTACTATTAGTTTTTACTGATCCTGAAAAACGAACCATCAACGTGCATTAAGCAAAAAATAGTTCCGGATTCGCTGCAATGCGTTTGCCCAGCGCTGCCGCTTGCACGTTAGCGCCGCCTAGCAGCACTTCGTTTTTCTTGGCCCAGATAAAGAACCGGTGCAACGGATAATCCAGATCTTGACCGATACCGCCGTGCAGATGCAGGAAAATATGCGCGGCGGTATGGCCCGCCTCACACAACCAGAATTTGGCTACGCGAGCGGCCAATGCTGCGCTGTCGGCATTGCCGTCTATATCTTCCAGCGCACGCCAGACAACGCCCTGCAATGCTTCCACCGCCATATACCCATCGGCAGCCTGTTGTGCCACCGCCTGGAACGATGCCAGCGGCCGACCGAACTGCGTGCGCTCGTTGGTGTAGTCCGCTGCACGCCGCACGCCTTCGCGCAGAATACCCACCTGCTGCGCTGCCATGGCAGTAAACACACGCTGTGCCTGCCATTCCAGCAATGCATCAGCTTCGTCAGCAATGGCAATAGTGTGCGCCGCACTGATATTTACATTTTCAAAATGCACTTGGCCTGCACTTTCACCGCTGCTGGCTCGTTGTTGCACGACACGCACACCAGTCGCGTCTGCGCTGCAATAACCCACCCACTGGCTGGCGCCGTTCAGTTTGGCCTGCACCAGAAAACCATTCGCAACGGGCGCATAGGTGGTCAGGCTACTGCTGCCGTTCAACACCCAGCCGCTGCTGTTAGCCGTGGCATTCAGCGGAACAAAATCCTGAAAGCCGTCGTAGGGGCGCACAGGCACCAGAATTTTTTCGCCGCTGGCCAGTTGCGGCACCAGAGCGCGTTTCAATTCTTCCGATGCTAAGTGGGCAATCGGCATGGCACTGGCCACTACCGATTCCAGCAACGGCACCGGCGCTACTGCGCGGCCTTGCGCTTCCAGTACCAGGCTCAATTCAAGTAAGCCCATATCGGAGCCGCCCAATTCCGCCGGCAGCGTAGCCGCCAGCAAGCCAGCGCCGGCAAGTTGCGACCAGAGTTCGGCATGAAACGGTTGCGGCGTTTTAAATAAAGCACGAATTTGCTCGTCGCCGCACAGATCGCGGAACATGCGGTCGGCGACTTCTTTGATCGCCAGCTGGTCTTCACTGTATTTGAAATTCACGCGTCGATTCCTGCTGTGTCAAACAATCGTATTGGGCATGCCCAGAGCAAAGCTGGCCGTCATCGACCGCATCACTTCCAGCACGCCGCCGCCCACCGTCATGATCTGCGCGGCGCGGTAGTCGTATTCCAGATGGCCGCTGAACAGGGCATCAGGGCTTTCGTATTGCACAGCCGCATCGTCGCCCGCCAGTTCGCACAGTGCGCGTAACACTTTGATCTGTTCCAGCGTATTCAGCACTTTTGAACCGGATGCCAATGCGACGTCGATGTTGTGCGTGTCCAGGTTGTTGGCGTTGCGCAGGTTCAGCACTTCCATGGACTCCAGTCGCGCATGCAGCTCGCCGACCCGTTGCTGAATCAGCAGATCATCCAGGCGACGTTGACCATTGGCGTCGGGGCGAGCCAGTTTTTTCAGCACATAGCTGAATTGCTTGCGCGCAATGACAGTCATCGCCGCCAGCACAATGCGTTCGTGATTGAGCTGGGACGTGATGGCTTTCCAGCCGCCGTTGACCTTGCCCACCACGCGGTTGGCCGGCACTTTCACGTTGGTGTAATAGGTGACATTGGTGTCCACGCCGGCCACAGTGTGAATCGGTGCGTGGGTGTAACCCGGATCTTTCGCGTCCACGATGAACAGCGTAATGCCATCGGACGGACGCTTGCCGTCATTGCTGGTGCGTGCCGCCAGCCAGATGTAATCGCAATCGTGGCCTGCGCTGGTCCACACTTTGCTGCCGTTGATGATCCAGTTCTCGCCGTCGAATTCCGCTTTTGTTTTCAGTGACGCTAAATCGGTGCCGGAGCCAGGTTCGGAATAGCCTATGGCGAAAATACATTTACCGGCTGCAATTTGCGGCAGGAAGGTTTGTTTCTGCTCATCGGTGCCAAACGCCATCAGCGATGGCGCCACAGAATTGAGGGTGATCAGCGGAAACGGCGTGTGGGTTTTCCAGGCTTCCTCGAACAGGATCAGCTGTTCCACTGCGGTGTAATTCTTGCCGCCGTATTGAGCCGGCCAGCCCAGGGTCAGCATGCCGTCGCGGCCGAGCTGTTCCACCAGACCACGGAAAATCGGGCCGCCTTCTTTGCCCATGCAGGCGGCCACCTTTTCGGGGCTCATCAGGCCGCTGAAGTATTCGCGCAACTGCAGGCGCAGGGCGGTTTGTTCCTGGCTGTATCGGGTTTCCATCGTGGTCGTCGTTCCGGCTCGATGATGTTGAGAGTTGAGATCAGGGTGTTGGCATCAATTGATTGGATAGTAACAAATTATGCAACTATTATGCAATAGCATTGCATAATATGGCGGGCTCAGACTTTGCGGGCAAACATCTTCGCCCAGATGTTCTGTACCTGTTGGCTCGGCAGTAGCCGGTGCAACCAGGGCAGGGGCGCCACACCGGGGCCGATCAGGTAGGACAGTTTCATGCGAGGAACGCAGATCATCTGCCGGTACACGCGGTCGGCGAAGTCCGGCGGTGAAAAGAATTTGAAGTTATCGCCCACCGCGCTGGCGCCGTCCACGAAGTGACGCCGATAGTCATCCCGCAAGTGCTCGGGAATCGCGTTCCACTGACCTGCTTTCACATCGTCGCCAAATGCCACCATGGGGGTATCCACCCCGCCGGGTTCCAGCGAAGCCACCTGTACTCCGAAGGGTGCCATCTCCATCCGCATATGATTGGTCAGTGCTTTAAGCGCGGTTTTGGAAACTGGATAGGCCGATCCCATTGGCAGCGTCATATACACCGACGCCGATGTGGTATTGATGATGCGACCTTGAGCCTTGCGCAGCAACGGCATGAAAGCTTGCGCCATTTGCAGCGGCCCCCAGAAATTCACTTCAAACGTTTTGCGGTATTCGTCCATATTGGGTGATTCGGCGACGCCGCAATTGCCTGCGTAGCCCGCGTTATTCACCAGCAAATCCAGGCGACCACCGGTGCTCTTGCCGATCAGACTCGCGGCAGCAGTCACGTCCTGCAGATCGGTGACGTTGCACTTCACCGCTGTCACATTGGGTTTACCGTTCCAGCTGGCCTGCTCGTGTTTGCTGTTGTATCCAGCGAACACCTGCCAGCCTTCCGCCTGCAGTTTGTTGACGAGTCCCTCGCCGATGCCGGTGGCCGATCCGGTGATGAAAGCCGACTTTTTATCGAGCATCTTGGTGACGGTCATGGTGGCGGCACCTTCAACTGTGCGCGAAGGGGCAGCCGGCAGTCGGCGCCGTACCCGGTGTCGTGCTGTGAGTCTGGTGCGAATGTTCTTGCGGCAATTCAGCGCACAGCGCGGCATATTGCCCAGCACGACGACCGGAAAACACGCCATCCGCAATCGACAAACCGCTTATGTACGCATTGGATGCCACGCCTATCGCCGTGCGGCCGGCAGCAAACAGCCCGCGAATCGGCGCGCCGGCTTGATTCAGCACCGCGCCAGTCTTTTCGCAGACTTTCAATCCACCCAGCGTAATCACCGACGTGATATCACCTTTGCCCACCGACAAATTGATGGCATGAAACGGCGCCTGTTTCAGTTCATGCATATCGTCTTTTTTCTTGCCAAGGACATCGTTTTTTTCACCGCGCGCGGCGGCATTGTAATCCGCAACGGTTTGCTGCAATTGCGCCGGATCGATCTTGCAACGTTGTGCCAGCGCTTCCAGCGAATCCGCATGTTTGGCCATGCGCAGTGCGCCTTTTGCCTGCAGCCAGGTGACAAAGCGAGCGTTATCCAGATTCAGATTCGCCACGCTCTTTTTGAACAGCACATCATCCAGAATCAGAATGCATTCGCCGTTGTGATCTTCCATCATCTTGGTGCCGATGGTGGCGCCATACAGCGACTCGTTGATGTAGCGTTGGCCTTTCGTATCCACCAGCGCGGATTTGGGCCAGTCTGCCGGCGGATTGATGAAGCGCCAGGCTGTGGCGGTGCCCAGCCGTTCCGCCACACCACCCACACTCACGCCCAACGCGATGCCGGCGCCAGTGTCGCCGGAGGTGCCCAGCCGCATGGCGCGGCGATATTTAGGCAGGTATTTTTCCGTCATGTCCTTGTTCAGGATAAAACCGCCGCTGGACAGCACCACGCCGCCCTTGGCGCGATACAACACGGTACGGGAAAATTGCTTTTCTAGTTGCTCCACTTTTTGGCGGAAACCTTTGGCGGCAGGCGCATAGTAAATTTGCGCGTAATTGGCCAATGTGCCGTAAAACCGGTGTAGAAAACCGACTTTACCGCTAGCGGAAACTTGTTGTGCCTCAACGCCCACCACGTCGCCGCGTTCGTTCACCACCAGGCGGGTAACGCGGGTTTGCAGGATCGGAAACACACCTTTTTTCAGCGCGCTTTTCAGCAGCGGGCCAACAAACGCCGGGCCGAATGCAGTAAAACGTTTGATGCCATCAGCAAGATGGCCGCGCGCGGCAGGTTTGGCCAGATCGGAGCAGGCAATTTCATTCCCGGAAAAATACAGGCTGTTGCCGTGCACGGGATAGCTGGTTTTGCTGGGAAACAATTTGCCGGAATAGCGCACGCCGTTGGCGGTGACCCAATCAAAATTGGCTGGGCTGTCGTTGCAGAATTTTTGCAGGGTTTCTGGTTTTACCGCGTCTTTCACTTCAGTTTGCAGGTAGCGGAACATGGCATCGGGATTGTCGTCCACGCCGAGTTTTTTCTGCAGCGATGTACCGCCGCCGGCATACAACACGCTGCCACTGCGAGCCGTGGTGCCGCCCCCGATAAAACGATCGATGCCGGCCACTTTCATGCCCCGGTCTGCCGCTTCGATAGCGGCGGATACGCCAGCGGCGCCCATGCCCACCACGATCACGTCGAATTTGTCGGTCCAGGGAGTGTTATGCTCGTTCACCACCAGCGGTTTTTCCACGCCGGTACCGGGCAAGTCGCTCAGGTGGGTCGCAACGGTGTCGTTCATGCTGAATCCTGTGGTGTTTTGTTGTTATGCGCGGGGCAGTTCGCTGAGGTCGCGGATAGTGGCCCCGGGTTGGGAATCTTCCTTGGCGGTTGCGCCAGTTTAACATTATGCGATAATATTGCAAAAATAAGTGCATAAATGGTCCGGGCTTGGCGAACCGCCCGCCACTATCCCGTCAAATAAGCCTGGCAAATCAGCCACCTGTCAGATCACTGATCTTACGATCGAGAGGACGCCCGTGAACAAGCTGGATCTTTCCGACAATAACAATCGAATCCTGCCCAAACTGCTGTCTTTGCAGGCCCAGCAGGCGGGGAATACCGAATTCCTGATCACGGACGAACGCCGTCTGACCTTTGCCCAGGCAGAACAACTGGCCAACGCCATGGCCGCCGGCCTGCGGGAGTTGGGTGTGGCATCGGGCGACCGGGTGGGCTTCTACCTGGATAACGGCTGGGAACCGGTGTTGATCGCGCTGGCCGTGAACAAGCTGGGCGCCGTGTGGGTGCCGGTGAATACGGATTACAAAGGCGCGTGGCTGGCGGAAACCATCGAGCGTAGTCGCTGCAAGGTGCTGATCAGTGAGATCGCATTGCAGGACCGTCTGCTGGATGTGCAAACGACATTGAAAGGTTTGAAACTGGTGGTGAAAGGTGATGCCGGCGAGATCCAGTTGCCGGGCGCCATCAGCTTCGATGCGCTGTGTGATCACACGCCTATCGTGCCTGATTACAGCGGTATGCAATACGGCGACACCTGCGCGATTTTGTGGACATCGGGCACCACTGGGAAATCCAAAGGCGTATTGCAAAGCCACAATAGTTGGATTCGCCCGATTGCCGAGGCCGCGTCGCTCTATTTCAATTCCCGCGAAGGCGATGTGATTTATAACGTGCTGCCGCTGTACAACTCCGGTGCCTGGATTACCGCAATTTTCCGTGCGCTGTATGAAGGCATTCCTGTGGTGATCGAGAAACGTTTTTCCGTTACGACATTCTGGGATCGCGTGCGTCATTTCAAAGCCACGCAATCGTTTACCTTGGGCGCCATGCACATGTTCCTGTGGAATTCGCCGCCGCAGCCCAATGATCGTGATCACACGTTGCGACTGTTGCAGGCGGTGCCGATGCCAGAGCAGCTGCGGGAGCCATTTTCCCAGCGTTTTGGCGTGGAGCTGCTGCCCATGGGACTGGGCCAGAGTGAAGCCATGGTGATCTTCACGCCAGCGCATCATATGGGCATCATTCCGTTCGCATCGCTGGGCCATCCGCTGCCGGATATGGAAATTGCGCTGCTGGATGATGATCGCAAACCGGTGGCGGAAGGTGAGGTGGGCGAGATTTGCTTGCGACCACTAAAACCCCACGTGATTTTCAACGGCTATTTCGATGATCCAGCCGCGACGGAAGAAGCGTTTCACGGCGATTGGTATCACTCTGGCGACATGGGCAAATACGCCGCCGGTGCTTACTGGTTTGTGGATCGCAAAAAAGATGCGCTGCGCTATGCTGGCCGTAATATTTCTTCGATGGAAGTGGAGATGATCGTGCGCAAGCATCCGGCGGTGAAGGATGTGGCGGCGTTCGGTATTCCGTCGCAGCAGGTGCAGGGTGAATCCGAGTTGGCGCTGCATGTGGTGTTGAAACCCGACACACAGGTGACGTACGAAGAAATGGCAGCGTTCATCAACAAGAATGCGCCGTATTATTTTGTGCCGCAGTATATGGAGTTCGTGGAGACGCTGCCGTACACACCCACCAACAAGGTGCAGAAATTCAAGCTGCGGGAGCTGGGTGTGGGCCCCAATACCTGGGTGTTGAAGAAGTCCAGTTATCAGATACAGCGCTGAATCCAGGTCATTAAAGCAAAACGTCAGTACCGCAGAAGGGGCCCCACGGCCCCTTTTTCTTGTGCTTTACTTGTGATGGGCTTCATGAATTTATAAATTGATCCGACTTGTCCAACCCATTGATTTTAGTGGCTGTAGTAGCGGATCGATTTGCTTGGGTTGATTCTGGATGTGGTATCGCACTCTGTTCGTGCTGGTCGTGTGGTGGGTGCTGCAGATGCCTGCCCTGGCTGCCTCGCCGGTGCCAGTGGCGCAGCAGGTTGAGCGGCAGAGCCTCTATGCGGGGCTGACCTACTGGCAAGATAACGACGGTCGTCTCGATTTGCCTGGCGCGATTGCCAGTCGGGCCGAAGGCGGCTGGCATACCGCCGGCGATACCGTGCTCAATTTGGGCTTCACTCACGTTCCTGTCTGGCTCCATCTGCAACTTCACAATAGGGATGCAGTACCGCTGCAGCGCTTGCTGGAAGTGGGCTATGCGCTGCTGGGTTCGGTGGACTTGTATGTGCTGCAGCCGGACGGTTCTGCGCAGCACCAGGTGGCCGGCGCCAATGTGCCTTTCAGAACGCGCGAAATTCCTCACCGACACTTGTTGTTCCCACTGACGCTGCAACCGAATACCACCGTGGATCTGTATTTCCGGGTGGAAAGTGCGTATGGCATTCAGGTGCCCATGGTTCTGTGGGAAGAGCGGGCTTTCTGGATTCAGGATCAGACTTGGCTGGGCTGGCAATTTCTGTATTACGGCCTTGTCGTGGTGATGGTGCTGTACAACCTGTTCCTGGCCTGGGGCGTGCGCGATCGCATCTATTTGTATTACGTGCTGATGGTGGCCAGTGTAGGCCTGTTCCAGATGGTGCTGCATGGTGTTGCATTTCAGTATTTCTGGCCCGATTCGCCCCAGTTAAACAACATGGGTATTGCGATACTCACGCCGCTTTGTAATGCGTTTTCTTCTTTGTTCTCGAACGGCATTCTGCGTATTCGTGAACATTTTCCGCGTTACTACGCGATTCTGATGTTCCAGGTCAAACTGGCGCCGCTGCAATTGCTGGCGTGTTTCTTTTTCCCAGTGGATCTGATCATGCCGCCGTTCACTGCGCTGGTCTTCATCACGGCTTCAGCGGTGTGCATGGTGGCGTTGCAGCGTTGGCGTGATGGTGGGCAGGAAGCGCGCTACTTCATGATTGCCTGGAACGTATTTCTGCTGGGCTGCCTGACCATGGCACTGAACAAATTCGGTGTGCTGCCTTACAACTGGATTACGGAAAACACTATGCAGATTGGTTCTGGTATTGAAACCATTCTGCTGTCACTGGCGCTGGCTACGCGCATCAACAATATGCGCGAAGGCCGTATTGCCCTGGAACGTGAGCAATTGGCTGCGCGCCAGAATGCGATTGCCGCAGAGGCGCAGGTGATCGAAGCCAAATATGAAAGCAAAGCCAAAAGCGAATTTCTGGCGGTGATGAGCCATGAAATCCGTACGCCCATGAACGGTGTGCTGGGCATGCTGGAACTATTGCGCGATACGCCGCTGAATGAACGCCAGAACGAACTGGTGGCCACGGTGCAGAGTTCCGGTAAATTGCTGCTCAACATCATCAACGACATTCTGGATTTTTCCAAAATCGAAGCGGGGCGGATGGAGCTGGAAAACATTCGTTTTAGTCTGCGGCAAATACTGTGGGAAGCGTTGGCAATCAACACGGTCAATGCGCGCCAGAAAGGTCTGCTGGTGGCCTGGTATGTCGATCCTGCAGTGGCCGATCAATTGATGGGCGACCCGTCCCGCATCAAGCAGGTGCTCTATAACCTGTTTACGAATGCGATCAAATTCACCAGCAATGGCCATATGTTCGTAACGGTGAAAGTACGGGAGAACGGAGCAGACAGGCAACGGATTCGGGTGGAAGTGCAGGATTCCGGCATCGGCATGACGGCGGAACAGAAAACACGGTTGTTCTCGCCCTTCACGCAGGCCGACACATCGACCAGCCGCAAATACGGTGGCACTGGCCTGGGATTGGCAATCAGCCGCAAGCTGGTGGAGGCCATGGGTGGCAGCTTGAACGTGGAGAGTTTGCAGCAACGGGGCAGCACCTTCAGTTTTGAATTGCCGTTGGCGCGGGCCGAGTGTGCTGTTGCACCCGAACCGGCGCCCGCGCGGCAACGTCTGTTGTTGTGTTCGCACTATGTGCCGTTCGTGGAATGGATGGAGACCAGTCTGGATCGCCGGCGTTTTGGCCTGCACAGTCAGGTGCTGGGCGAAGATACGCCGCTGCTGCCAGACGAACTGTCAGGCTATGACAGTGTGCTGATTCTGCTGCATCCGATGGAGGCGACCTGGCAATTCAAGCAGGGAATACCGGCGGTGGTGCGATCGCAGTTGCCACCGGAAGG
>DATLII010000206.1:0-2846 GCA_035539495.1 Dongiaceae bacterium | reverse complement strand
GTCGTTGACCACGCGAAAGTCCAGAATGTTCACGCAGGCGACCAGCAGCGGCGGTGTGCCCTGTTGTTTCAGCATGTCGTCCAGCAGGGTGATCACATGCTGGCGATTGGTGAGGCCGGTGAGCGGATCATGGTGGGCCTGGTAAATGATGCGGGCCTCCCGTTCGCTCAAATCCGCCTGCATGGTGTTGAATGTGCTCATCAGGTTGCCAATTTCGCGCACGTTGCGGCTCACCTGCACATCGCGACGATAGTGGCCGGCGGCGATTTCGGCGGCCAAATCCGCCAGCACTTTGATAGGCTGTGTCAGCTTGCGGGCAAACAGCGCGCCCCCCAGCAGCGACAAACCGATGCCCACCAGGCTGATCAGGATGATCTCCAGCTGCAGGTTATCAAAGCGGGTGAAGGCGGAATCCACCGACGTGGACAGATACACGTAAATGCGATTTGAATCTGACAGCGGGAAGCGCTCCGTCACATAACGTAACCGCGATACGAAGGGCAGGCGTAAATGCAATTGTTCGTTGCGAGTGGCCAGCGCCGTTTCCAGTTCTGCGTCCGCCAGCGTTGAAATGCGGACGGGTGGCGCGCTGTCGCTTTCCGACGCGAAAGTAACCTCCAGCAAGGTTACCTGTTTCAATTCCTGCGCCAGTGCGGCGTTGATGCGGAAGCCAATCACGGTCAGTGCAACCGGTACCGGCACTTTCACCGGCAGCATGATGACTTGATATAAATCGTTATCCAATTGCACGACGGCGGTTGCGCCACCATCGGTCAACGTAGTCTGCACCATATCCTGGTCTGGAAATGCCTGACCCGCGGTGAGTGCGGAACGGGTGGTGACGGTGACCACACCTTCCAGCGACACCAACGCCATCAGGTCGGCCTGAATGCGTTCGCCGTGATTATCCAGCGCGCTCTGCGCAGTGGCGGCATCGCCGGAGGCAACCGCCTGTTTGAAACCGAAATCCGCGGTCAGCACTTCGGCGGAATTCAATAGTTGTTGTTCGCGCGTGGCCAGCAGCCGCTTCAACACCCCGTGGCCCACTGCCAGATCGTTACTGATCTGATTCCGCACATGCCCGCCCGTGGAAAACCACACCGCCGACAGAATGGCGAGCGACACCACCAGCAACGTGATGCCAATCAGCCTGAGGATGTGCTGTTGCAGCGTTCTAGTGGCCATGTGTGCGCAAGCGATTGCCGAATCCGGTGTTGGATGCAGGTGCCGCAACGGGCGGTGTAACATCCAGACGGAGTGGAATGAAACCATCGGCCGCAGCTGCAGGCAGCGGCAGTGTCTGCATTTGCGGCGTGCCGCTACCCAGGCGCGGATGCCAGATGCGCAGTGCAGTCGTGGGTGCGCCTTGTAACGTGAGCTGACCCTGCGCGTCGGTTTTGCCGGCAACCGGTGTGTCGGCCACCACAATGTAGCCCACCATGGTGTCGTGGATATTGCAGCCCAGCACGACGATGCCGGCGGTATCGAACGGCAGCGGCTGTTCCGGCATGCCAGCGTACAGTTTGATTTCGAAGGGTTTGGTGGGCGAGAACGAATACACGTGATGGCGGATGTGATCGCTGTTGGGGAAATTCACCCGCTGGCCGCGCTGAATCACCAGCACATAAGGCTGAAAGGTTTTATTGACCTGATCCATTACTGCGAGATCAGATGGCGCGGCGTCGAGAGTGCCTGGCAGCAGGATGACAGCATCCGGCAGTGGTTTTCCTGCACTGTCGCTTACCTGAAATCGGAATGTGTCGGCCCATGTCGGCACCGGGCAGGCCAACAGAACAAAGACGAGCGATATCAAAAGATTGGCGGCACGAAGTGTCGGCAAGCCGTTACCCGAATCGTTAGGCAAAAGTAAAACAACCGAATTCGTTTCAGTATAGCAGTGGGTTGCGGAGGCGCCGGAAGCTGCTAGTATCGGCAGACTTTATCCATTGAAAATCAATTATCTATATGTGGTTGTTCGGACGATTGCGCTGGTATTTCCGCGCCGAGTGGCGGCGTTACGCCGTTGCCATGTTTCTGCTGACGCTGGTGGCGTTGCTGAATCTGGTTCCCCCCTGGATCACCGGTCGCATGGTGGATGCGGTGGCGCAGGGCACCCTGGATGCTGCCCGGTTGTGGCAGAACGTGGGCATCATCATGGGTGTCGCGCTGTGCGTGTATGTGTTTCGCTATTTGTGGCGGCTCAGCCTCTACAGTGCGTCCTATCAATTGGGAGCAATCCTGCGGCGGCGTCTGTACCAGCACCTGCTGCTGCAGCCGGCGCAATTCTTCCAGCGTCACAAAACCGGTGACCTGATGGCCCGTGCCACCAGCGATGTCAACGCGGTGGAAATGTTTGCCGGTGAAGCCATGCTGGCGCTGTTCGATGGTGTGCTCACCGGCGCTGTAGTGCTGCTGGTATTGGTGATTGCCATCGACTGGCGACTGACGTTGCTGGCGTTATTTCCTTGGCCGCTGATGACGTACTGGTTTTACCGCGTCAACAATGAATTGCATGACGGCTTCGTCAATTCCCAGGCCCGCTTCAGCGATCTGAATGATCAGGTGCAGGAAACCATTACCGGTATTCGCATGGTGAAGGCGTATGGCCTGGAGCAGCGCGCTGTCGCCGATTTCGATACGGCAACCAAGGCAGCTTACGATGCCAATATGCGTGTGGCGCATTCGGAAGCCAAATACGAACCGGTGATCGTTATCACCGTGGGTGGATCTTTTTTGCTGGCCATCTCCGGTGGCGCCTGGCTTATCCATCAGCAGCAACTGACGGTGGGCGAGCTGACCACCTTCACTTTGTATCTCGGTTTCCTGATCTGGCCGATGTTTGCTTA
>DATLII010000205.1:0-4960 GCA_035539495.1 Dongiaceae bacterium | reverse complement strand
GTCTGGAACACACCGTCGGTGTACAGGCGCGGATCGCCTTTGCCACCTTCATAGCCTTCGCGATACGGCCATTGAATACCGCGCGACTGTTCGATCAGATCGTGGCTCATGCCGGAAATATCCAGCGTGCGGTAGCTGGCTTTCGACAACTGTTTCATTTCCTCGAACGCGCCTTCCGGCGTTTCCGGAAACTTGATTTTCTGACCGTTCTCAAAACGCTTCGCCAATTGGGAGAAGATCCAGAAATCCGGTTTCGACTCCGCGTGCGGCGCTACCACCGGACGAATCAGATTCACGCGACGCTCGGTGTTGGTGAAGCAACCGGTTTTTTCCGCCCACACGGCAGCAGGCAAATACATGTGTGCGTACTGATTCGCTTCCACGTCCTGATATGCATCCTGCACCACCAGGAATTCCAATTTCTCCAGGGTTTTGCGAATGCGTGGCGTGTTCGGCATGGACGTCATTGGGTTAGTAGCTACCAGCCACAAGCCCTTGATCTGGCCGGTTTCGATGGCGGGGAAAATATCCGTCATGAACAGGCCGCGTTTTTCCGGAAAGAAGGATTCGTCCACGCCCCAGAATTCGGCGATAGCTTTGCGATCCTTCGGTTTTTCCAATTTGCGGTAACCGGGCAGACCGGAACACGACGACCATTCCCGCGTGCCCATCGCATTGCACTGGCCGGTGATCGACAGGCTGGTGCTGCCGGGCTTGCCGATGTTGCCGGTGATCAGGTTCAGGTTATTGATGCCGACAACGCCGTCAGAGCCATGCGTGCTCTGGTTGATGCCCATGGTCCAGATGCTCATCGCGTTTTTGGCTTTGGCGTACAGGCGCGCCACGTGGCGGATGGTGTCTTCGTCGATGCCAGTGATGCGTGCCGCCGTGGTGGGATCGTAATCCTTCACACAGGCTTCCACCGCCTCAATGCCCTTGGTGTGCGCATTGATGTACTCGCGATCTTCCAAACCTTCTTTCAGAATCACGTGCATCAGAGAATTCATCAGCACCACGTCGGTACCCGGCGTGATCGGCAGATGAATATCGGCGAACTGCGCGAACATGGTGACGCGCGGGTCAATCACGATCAGCGGAAATTTGCGTTTCTCCAGCGCTTCCTTCAAGCGCCAGTAAATAATGGGGTGTTGCTCGGGCAGATTGGAGCCCCACGCCATCAAACATTCGGTGTGCTCGAAATCGTCATAACAGCCTGGCGGGCCGTCGGATCCGAACGAACGGGTGTAACCGCTCACCGCCGACGCCATGCACAACGTCGTGTTGCCATCATAGTTATTGGTACCGATGCAACCGCGCACCAGTTTGCCCAGCGTGTAGAACTCTTCCGTCATGATCTGGCCGGTGGACACCACGGCGAACGAATCGCGGCCATATTGGCTTTGAATGCGTTTGATCTCGCTGGCCATCTTATCCAGCGCCGTATCCCAGTTGGTGGTCTGCCAGGGATTCCAGGGTTTGTCGCGCATGATAGGCACACTGCCGCGGCCCGACGATTCAAACAGCTCGTGTTCAAAAATGCCCTTGATGCACAGTTTGCCGCGGTTTACATCGGCATCGGCCACGCCGCGGGTTGCAACCGCGCGCCCTTGTGAGTCGAGGCCCACCTCAATGGAGCACCCCGTCGAGCAATAGCCGCAGGTGGTGTACTTCCACTGCTGCACCTGTTTGTCGAGTATCTTGATCTTCTTACGATCCTGACGGCCAAAAAGCATCGTTTTGGTTCCTCTCTCCCCTCTTCAAGCGTCATGCTGGTGCGCATCTCGTCGTCAGTCTCGACCAAAACCGCACCCACACAGTGCAAAACACTGCTTTTCTGCCTGAATTTGATGATTTTCTTGCGAAGCTAGAGAAGGGATAACAAGAAGCATGCCACCTAAAGGTGGAGGAAAATTAAGGAATTGCAGAACGTGGCAGGAAAGAGACGATGGAAAACAAAAAGCCCGCTGCGGATAAGGCAGCGGGCTTGCATCGAAACGCCGTAATCAATTCAGGCGGCGGTATTCACAAAAAAATCAGCTGGTGCGACGCTGGCCCAGCGCAATACCCAACAGTCCCAGCACGAACAGCGCAAAGGTTTGCGGCTCGGGCACGGCGACTTTGCCGAACGCATGGTTGTCGCTCTCGAACGCATAACCATTACTGGTGAGCACCACGCGGTTAAACAGGTCACCGCCATCCAACAGGAAATTCACATAACGGTTCGACGACCAGGAACCCTGATTGCCATCCGCCAGCAAAGGCGCCAAATCACCACCGCTGAAACTGCCTACCAGCGTGTCGCCCAAATAGAAGGACAACAGGTTGTAGGTATCCACCGACCCCCAGTACAAACCGAAGTAGTTGTAGCTGTCATTCAGCGTCAGGTTCACGCTGCCGTTGGCGGAATGGTAAGGAACACTCAGGTAGCGGTTGTTGATGCCGTAAGGCGAGGCGTATTTGCCGTCCTCATTGCCAGACACGATGGCGCCGTTGCCTGTGCAGTTCACATAGGCGCCGCAGGTACCGTTGTTGAAGTTCACAGTGGTGGTACCGGTCACCTGCGTGGTGAGTATGCCGGCGTCCGACAGGCTGTAAATCACGCCCGCCTGGGTGGCTGATGCGATAAGGCCCAGGCTCGCAGCCGCCACGCATTGCTTGAGATGTTTAAGATTCATGAGCGAACTCCCCTCATTTCGGCTTGTTGTTATGGGGCGTCATTGCGCCTGACAAATAAATAAGCAGAAAAGGTGCCATGAACAAAATTTGCACAGACATCAACAAGCTGAGCGGAGGCTGTATACGGCCGGGCGACCAAAGTGGAAAGCCCGCCGACACCCACAAAAAAGGGCATTTAGGGAAACAGGCTTAGGGGAGCAGATTCAGGGAATTTAGATGCGCGGAAAAACCGGGAAGATCAGGGGCCGACCCAAGCCAGCCCCTGACAGGAAAGATCAGCCCTGCTCCAACAGACGGCGCAGATCGATGATGGCAGCGTTGGCGCGGGAGATGTAGTTCGCCATGACCAGGGAGTGGTTGGCCAACATGCCGAAGCCTGAACCGTTCAGGATCATCGGGCTCATCACCGGCTGCTGGGACGCTTCCAGCTCACGGATGATCTGCTGCACGCTCACCACGGCATTCTTCTTCACCAGCACGTCGTGGAAATCGATCTCGATCGCCTTGAGCAGGTGGATCAGCGCGAACGAAGCACCACGGGCTTCATAGAAGATATCGTCCAGCTCCAGGAAACCGGTCTGCATCCGCATCTCGGCAGGCATGGTGGCCGACGGCGGCAAATTGGAATCGATATCCATGTTCAGCTGTTCCTTGCCCACGCTAGAGCTCAAACGCTGTGACATGCTGCCCAACCGGGTTTCCACATCCGCCAGGTAATTGCGCAGGTTGTCGGCCCGGGCATAGAACTTACCGGAGTCGGATTGCTGCAGCAGCAAGCTCTTCTGGTATTTCTTCAGGTACAGAATGCCGCGGCGGTATTCCGATTCGGTGGAGGGAAACCAGAAGCTGCTGCTATCAAAGTTGAACTGCGGCTCGGCGACAGCCAGGTCAGCATTTTCAATCGAGGTGGATTGGGAACGGGCAATGTCTTTGCGCAGGGAGCGGGTCATGTCGCGAATCTGCACCAGCACGCCGTATTCCCAGTTGGGAATGTTGTCGAGCCACAGGCCGGGAGGCGTGATGTCATTGGTCAGGTAGCCGCCGGGTTTCTCCAGCAGCAGATCCGCCAGACGAATCAGGGTGGACGTGGTGGCAAAACCCTGCGCCTTGGGCAGCGCGTAGGGCACCAGATCCTCTTCCACCGCGGAGTTGACGTTCCAGATCTCAGGCTCGTCGCTCCAGTACACCCCCAACCCCAGGGCGAACAGCAAATAAATACCGACGACGCCCAGGGCAACTTTCGCCACCAGGCCTTTATTATCTTGTGTGTTCAAGCTCGTACCCTCAGCAGTGATTCCTTGGCGCTAACCGTACCTGTTTAGGCCTGTGCCCGCAAGGTTTCAGGCCGCCTCGCGGCTGGCCTGGGGTTCACCCAAGAAGTAGCCCTGCGCCCCATCCAACTGGAAACGACGCAACAGGTTCCACTGTTCGGCGCCCTCCACCATTTCCGCCGTCAGCAGGATCTGCCGACTGTGGGCGATGCGCACCAGGGATTGCACAAAGAACTGGTGGTCCAGGTTGCGTTCAATGTCGCGGATATAGGAATTATCCACCTTGATCGAATACAGCGGCAGACCACTCAAATAGCCGAAGCTGCTGTTGGTGGTGCCGAAGTGATCGATAGTGAGTTTGGCACCCACCTCTTTCAATCCTGTTGCCAGTCGACGCAATTTTCCGTGGGCGGTGCGCACCGTCAGCTCCGGCACTTCAAAGATCAAATACGGCGCCACATCGCGATGCATTTCCACCGCATCCAGCAGCCAGTCGTCGAAACCTTCCGCACGAATGCTGTGACTGGATAGATTGATCGCCAACGGCACCCGGGGGCCCTGAGTCTGGGCTTTCAGGTGCTCGATCAGCTGACGGATCACCATGCGATCAAAATCGACGATCA
Organism: Dongiaceae bacterium; assembly: GCA_035539495.1. Taxonomy (GTDB): domain Bacteria; phylum Pseudomonadota; class Gammaproteobacteria; order Pseudomonadales; family Ketobacteraceae; genus Ch67. The sequence goes on along the minus strand of DATLII010000205.1, from coordinate 390 downwards.
TGGAGAAGCGCTCCACCAGCGGAATGAAGTGGCCGGCGGTGACCAGCTTGCCATCCACTGCGACACGGGCGAGCACTTCATAATGCATCAGGCTTTGATCGACGCAGGACAGCACCGGTTGGTAATGCAGCACCACCCGACGATGGTCAATCACGTCGCGCAGAAACGCGGCCCAATCGGTAATGCCCGGCAGGTTGGGCGCCAGAGCGTCACCGTGCGCGGATTCGTCGTAGGTTTCCACATGACCACTGCGCAGATTCTGCGCCCGCTCCAATGCGGCTCCGGCCTGGGCTTCCAGCAATTTGGGATCATTTCCCAGACGGCAACTGGCCAGACCGGCGTACACCTGCACGCTGGCGCCGCCCTGGCTCAACGCATCCAGTTCCAGAA
>DATLII010000204.1:0-8654 GCA_035539495.1 Dongiaceae bacterium | reverse complement strand
TTCCTCGGCCGCCAATACACCCAGCGCCGCCACGTGTCCGAACAGACCGCGAAGGAAATCGATGCCGAAGCACGTCAGATAATCGACCGCTGCTACAGCCGTGCTGAACGGATCCTGCAGGAGCAGATGGACAAGTTGCATATCATGGCTGACGCCCTGATGCAGTATGAAACCATCGATGCCGAGCAGATCGAAGACATCATGTCGGGTCGTAAGGTACGGCCGCCTAAAGGTTGGAATGATTCCAACGACGGCACCAGCGGCGGCAGCCCGGTTGTGGAAAAAGCGCCAGTCGAAAAAGATAAAGAAGAAGGTTCCGCCAAAGGCTCCATCGGCGGCCCGGCCAATACCCACTGATTCTGGCGGCAGGGATGCAGCAACAGCCTAGTCTGCGCTGCGCCAGTCGCGCTCTGGATTTATCCAGGCCCCAGGTGATGGGTATCCTCAATGTGACCCCCGATTCCTTCTCGGACGGGGGTCATTTTATTTCCGCCGCCGCTGCATTGCAGCAGGCTCGCGTAATGGTGGAGCAAGGAGCAGCCATTATCGATGTGGGCGGTGAATCCACCCGTCCCGGTGCTGCGCCGGTATCCGAGCGGGAAGAGTTGGATCGCGTGATTCCGGTGATTGAGCGATTACACGCTGAGTTGGATGTGATCGTATCTGTAGATACCAGCACTCCGGCCGTCATGCGTGAAGCGGCTGCCGCAGGTGCCGGACTAATTAATGATGTCCGTGCGCTGACCCGGCCCGGCGCTCTTGAAGCTGCGAAAAATTCCGGTTTGGCCTTGTGTCTCATGCACATGCAAGGCGAGCCTTCCTGCATGCAGAATGCCCCCCACTATACTGATGTAATAAGCGACGTGATCGCCTGGCTGCAGCAGCGGGTGAAAACCTGTATTGATGCCGGTATTGATCCCGCTTTGCTGACGATCGATCCTGGCTTCGGATTTGGCAAAACCCTTCAGCACAATCTATTACTGCTACGTCGACTCGACGCATTGGAAGTTTTGGGTTTGCCGGTGCTGGTAGGCATGTCCCGAAAATCCATGGTGGGGGCGGTGCTCGACAAGCCAGTACAGGATCGACTGCATGGCAGCTTGGCGCTGGCTGTCATGGCGGTGCAAAACGGCGCCCGCATTATTCGCGTCCACGATGTCGGCCCTACGGTGGAAGCCATTCGCATGGCTTGGGCTGTCATGCAGATTTCTAACGATCAGGAAGCAGGAACCATATGACCAAGAAATATTTCGGCACCGATGGCATTCGCGGCACGGTCGGCAAGGGCGAGATCACTCCGGCCTTCATGCTTCAATTAGGCTGGGCGGCGGGAAAAGTATTCGCAGGGGAAGAGGGGCGAAGGAAAATCCTGATTGGTAAAGACACCCGGATTTCCGGCTACATGTTTGAATCCGCCTTGGAAGCAGGGCTGTCCGCCGCCGGTGTCGACGTAGTGCTGCTGGGTCCCATGCCCACGCCGGGTATCGCGTATCTGACTCGTACCTTCCGCGCCTGCGCAGGTATCGTTATCAGTGCCTCGCATAATCCCTACCAGGACAACGGCATCAAATTCTTTTCCACCGAAGGTAAAAAACTGCCGGACGAAATCGAGCACCGCATCGAGCACTTCCTGGAGCAGCCGATGGACACGGTCCCGTCGGACCGCATCGGCAAGACCCGCAAGCTGGAAGATTCCCGTGGTCGTTATATCGAATTCTGCAAAGGCACCTTCCCGCGCCATTTGTCGTTGCACGGTCTGCGCATCGTGTTGGACTGCGCCAACGGCGCTACCTACAGCACAGGTCCCTCCGTATTCGAGGAGCTGGGGGCTGAGGTGATTCCCATCGCCGTGCAGCCCGATGGGCTCAATATCAACCTCAACTGCGGCTCCACCTATCCGGAAGCGTTGCAGCGACGGGTGCGCGAACTGCGTGCCGACCTGGGCATAGCCTTCGACGGCGACGGCGATCGCGTGGTAATGGTGGACCATGATGGTGAGGTGGTGGATGGGGATGAGCTGATCTACATCATCGCCCGCGGCCGGCATCAAATGGGTGACCTGGGCGGTGGCGTGGTGGGTACCCAAATGAGCAACTTCGGTCTGGAAATGGCACTGCAACAGTTGGGGGTGGAGTTTTCCCGCGCCAAAGTAGGCGATCGCTACGTGATGGAGCAGCTGGATGCGAAAGGCTGGGTGCTGGGCGGCGAGTCCTCCGGCCACATCGTTTGCCTGGATAAGACCACCACGGGTGACGGCATCGTCTCAGCACTGCAGGTGTTGGCGGTAATGGTGGAGCAGGGCAAGAGTCTGTCCGATCTGCGTCATGGCATGACCAAGCTGCCACAAAAAATGATCAATGTGCGCCTGCCGGAAAAGCGCGACGTAATGGGGCATCCCCGCGTCCAGGGCGCCGTAAAAGATGTGGAAAGTCATCTGTCCGGCCGCGGTCGGGTGCTGTTGCGGCCGTCAGGAACCGAGCCTCTAATTCGCGTCATGGTGGAAGGCGAAAACGCGGAAGAGGTGTCGGCACTGTGTCAGCGTCTGGCTAAGTCCGTAGAAGAAGCCATCGGCGCCTGAGCGCCCGCGTTCCGCCAGATTCTGTTGTAAAGACAGTTGTATAGGTACTGATCCTGGTCGTGTTTTCAACCGGCCAGGCGCTTCTGGGCTTCCCTTGTATGTTGACAGCGTCTTCGTTACCATTGCCGCCTCGCAGAAACGGAGGCTGATTTTCATGCGCGTCCCTGTGGTGGCCGGCAACTGGAAGATGAATGGTAACCGGGCGTCGGTGCAGGCGTTGCTGGAATCCATTCAGACCGGTTTCAAGAGTGAATGGCAATCTCGCGTTTTGGTATGTGGTCCCTTCCCCTACCTGGATCTGATCTCCCGTTTGTTGCAGGATTCGGCGATTGAAGTCGGCGCGCAGAATCTGTCTGAGTTCAAGGTCGGCGCCTATACTGGCGAGGTTTGCGGAGGCATGCTGACGGATGTGGGCTGCCGCTATGTGATTATCGGCCACTCGGAACGGCGTGCGCTGTACGGTGAGACCAATCAGCAGGTGGCAGCAAAATTCCAGCGGGCGCAGGAAGCGGGATTAACGCCTATTCTCTGTGTCGGCGAAACATTGGATCAGCGCCAGCAGGGTCTGACTCTGGATACCGTGCGGGAGCAGTTGTGGGCCGTGGCGGATGCGGCTGGTGTAGAGGCGTTCCGGCAGGCGATTTTGGCGTATGAGCCGGTATGGGCCATCGGAACTGGATTGACCGCCACTCCTCAGCAGGCGCAGGAAGTACATGCAGCCTTGCGTGAGCGCATTGCCAGTGTGAATCCGGATATCGCGGCGGAGCTGCCCATTTTGTACGGTGGTAGTGTCAAAGCGTCCAATGCGGAAGAATTGTTTGCATGCCCCGATATCGATGGGGGCTTGATCGGTGGCGCATCCCTGGATGCGCAAGAATTTTTGGCGATCTGCCGAGCGGCAGGATAATCAGGAAAAACCTATGATCGAAACCGTATTGCTTGTTGTGCTGGTGGTTGTAGCGCTGGCGTTGATCGGGCTGGTGCTGATTCAGCAGGGCAAGGGCGCCGATGCGGGGGCCTCGTTTGGTTCCGGCGCATCGCAGACTGTGTTCGGCAGCGCCGGTTCTGGCAACTTTCTCACCAAATCCTCCTGGACCTTGGGTATTGTGTTTTTCATTTGCTGTATGGCGCTCGGCTACATCGCGCGACAGCATGCAGAAAATGCAGGCCGGATCGATTTCAGCGAGGCCCCGACAGAACAGGCTGCCCCGAAAGTAGAGTCGGATGTACCGGAATTGCCGGCTGGCAATGCGCCTGCAGCACCGGCTTCCGATGTGCCGGCGGCCCCCGCGGAAGCACCCGCAGCGCCTGCTTCCAACTGATGTTTGATCCCGGGAAAACTGGCTTAAATTGTTGATAATTTGCTGGAACCCGGGAATGAGTTTGGGTACATTATCGCTCCCCTGCCGAAGTGGTGAAATTGGTAGACACGCTATCTTGAGGGGGTAGTGGCGCAAGCCGTGCCGGTTCAAGTCCGGCCTTCGGCACCAACTGTTAAGTCAAAATTCGAAGCCCAGCACTGTCTGGGCTTTGTTGTTTTGCGGGTTTCGGCCTTGGTCGGTTTTTTTCAACGGCCATCGATACTTAGCGAAACTTTTTATCGGCACTATGTGTTGACATCAAATGGCAACTTCAATATAGTGCGCGTCTTGCCGATGCGGGGTGGAGCAGCCTGGTAGCTCGTCGGGCTCATAACCCGAAGGTCGTTGGTTCAAATCCAGCCCCCGCTACCAAATAAAACAAGGGCCCCTTTCAAGGGGCTTTTTGTTAACAGCAGTACTGGCAGGCAGGCGATGTTCAGCGGATGATTAGGTCCGCAGAATAGCGCGGCGAAACCTGTCAGAGATGTGGTGGGCCTCGTGCCCACTTTTTGTTTGTGTTGTTTGTACAATCCAGAACGGTCGAAGGTGAGCCCAAGTGTCGTCAACCAAACGGATTGAAGTGCTGAAAGAGATGCTGGAGCCGGCCGTGAATGCGGTGGGTCTGCAGCTCTGGGGCATTGAATTCCTGGCGCAGGGTAAGCATTCCGTGCTGCGGCTGTACATCGAGTCGGAAAACGGCGTCACTATCGAAAATTGTGAGGCTGTGTCCCATCAGGTCAGCGGCATTCTGGATGTGGAAGATCCGATCAAGGGTGAATACCATCTGGAAGTCTCTTCTCCCGGCATGGATCGGCCTTTCTTCAGCTTCGACCAGATCGTCCACTATGTGGGAGAAACGGTGAAGGTGCGGCTGCAGACAGCGGTTGGTGGTCGTCGTAATTTCAGCGGCACGCTGACAGACGCGAAGGACAACACGCTGACATTTCAAGTGGAAGGTCAGCCGGTAACGATTTCGTTCAACCAAATAGACAAGGCAAACCTGGTTCCAACATTCGACTGACGGCCGGTTCCGCTGGCAAGGTCTCTGGGTGAGGCAGTGAAATGAGCAAAGAAATTCTTCTGGTAGCTGATACCGTCTCTAACGAAAAGGGCGTCGATAAGGACGTCATCTTTCAGGCCGTCGAGCTGGCCCTGGCTACTGCCACCAAGAAACGCTTTCCCAATGATGACGTGGAAATCCGCGTCAACATCAACCGCCAGACCGGCGCCTACGATACCTTCCGCCGTTGGCTGGTGGTGCCGGATGCCGAGTTCGAATTTCCTGGCCGTCACCTGACGCTGGAAGAAGCCCATGACTTCGATCCCAACCTGAAGTATGGCGACATTTTTGAAGAGCCGATCGAATCCATCGATTTCGGCCGTATCGCTGCCCAGACCGCGAAACAGGTCATCGTGCAAAAGGTGCGTGAAGCTGAGCGCCAGCAGGTGATCGAGGCGTTCGTTGACCGTATCGGCGAACTGGTTAGCGGCACCGTTAAAAAAGTGACGCGGGATAGCGTTATCCTGGACCTGGGCAACAACGCCGAAGCGCTGCTGTCGCGGGAAGAAATGATTCCCCGCGAAACCATGCGTATGGGCGAGCGGGTGCGCACTGTACTCTGGGGCGTAAATAAGGAAAACCGCGGTCCGCAACTGTTTGTCAGCCGTACGCGGCCGCAGATGCTGATCGAGCTGTTCAAGATCGAAGTGCCGGAGATTGGTGAAGACCTGATCGAAATCAAGGGTGCTGCCCGCGACCCGGGTGCCCGTGCCAAAATCGCGGTGAAAACCCACGATCAGCGTATCGACCCGGTGGGCGCATGCGTCGGTATGCGTGGCGCGCGCGTACAGGCTGTATCCAATGAGTTGGGCGGCGAGCGGATCGACATTGTACTGTGGGATGACAACCCGGCTCAGTTCGTAATCAATGCCATGTCCCCGGCGGACGTGGTGTCCATCGTGATGGATGAAGACAGACACTCCATGGACATCGCGGTGGAAGAAGAGCAACTGGCCCAGGCCATCGGCAAGGGCGGTCAGAACATCCGCCTGGCCAGCGAGCTGTCCGGTTGGGATCTGAACGTGATGACCGTGTCCCAGGCCCAGAACAAGCAACAGGAAGAAGCGGGCGCCTTCATTGAAGTGTTCATGAAGGAGCTGGATGTAGATGAAGACGTGGCTGGCGTGCTGGTGGATGAAGGTTTCACCAGCATCGAAGAAGTGGCCTACGTGCCGAAGGAAGAAATGTTGAACATCGACGGTTTCGACGAAGACATCGTGGATGAGCTGCGCCGCCGAGCCAAGGATGCTTTGCTGACCCGGGCCCTTGTATCGGAAGAGAAGCTGGAAAGCGATCAGGCGCCAGCAGAAGATTTGTTGAATATGGACGGCATGGACAAGGCTACGGCCTATGCGTTGGCCAAGAAAGGCATCGTCACCATGGACGACCTGGCCGAACAGGCGATCGATGAGATTACCGATGTCGAAGGCATCGATGCCGACCGAGCCGCCAAACTGATTATGACTGCACGTGCCCCCTGGTTTGAAAACCAGTGATGTTATGAAAAGTTGACATTCATCCGGCACGCGAACCAGGAGTGAGAGACGCTGAATATGGCAGAGGTTACCGTCGCACAGCTTGCAGATGTAGTGGGGATTCCTGTGGAAACCTTATTGCAGCAGATGAAGGACGCGGGTCTGGTCCACGAAGATGCAGCGCAATCTGTATCGGACACCGAGAAAGAACAGCTGTTGGCGCATCTGAAGCGTTCCCACGGTGACAGCGATTCTGAACCCAAGAAAATCACTCTGAAGCGCAAAAGCGTCAGCCAACTGAAGGTCAGTGGTTCCCAGGGCCGCAGCAAGACAGTAAGCGTGGAAGTACGCAAGCAGCGTACCTACGTGAAGCGGTCGGCTGTGGAAATGGAAGAAGCTGCGCGTCAGGCGGAAGAAGAGGCCGCGCGCAAAGCGGAAGAAGATCGTCTGGCTGCCATCGAAGCGGCGCGCCGAGCGGAAGAAGCGCGTGCGAATGCCGAGAAAAAAGCAGCTGAAGATGCAGCGCGTCGGGCTGCGGCCGATGAGGCCCGCCAGTCATCGCGCAAAGGTGACAAAGGCGAAGCCGAAGCGGCCGAGAAGAAAGCAGTCAAGAAGGTGCCTGAACGTTCGGCCGAAGAAGTGGCAGCGGAAAATGCCCGCAAGGCCGAAGAGAACAAGATTCGCGAAGCCCAGCGCAAGCGCAAGGAAGAAGAAGCTGCCAAGCGTACTCTGGAAGAAGCTCGCCGTATGGCTACGGAGCTGGAGTATCGCGGTGGTCGCGGCGACGAGTTCAAAGAAGAGTTGCTGGAAGAAGAGAAGGACGCCATCGTTAAACGCGCTTTCGAGGACAGTCTCGACAGCGAGGCCCGGCAGGCCAAGCGCGCCCGCAAGACCACGAAAAGCAAGGTCAAGGGTGGCAAAGAAAAGCAGCCTGAGCGCAATGAGCGCCAGTTCGCGCTACGCCACAACAAACACGGGTTCCAAAGCCCGACAGGTCCCATCGTGCGAGAAGTTCAACTGGGTGAGAGCATCACCGTTTCCGATCTGGCGCAGCAGATGTCCATCAAGGGCGCCGCTGTGGTCAAGGCCCTGTTTGGTCTGGGCATCATGGCCACGATCAATCAGGTGCTCGATCGAGAAACTGCGCAATTGATCGTTGAAGAGATGGGCCACAAGGTAAAACTGGTCAGCGCCGATGCGGTCGAGGATTCCTTGATCGAATCCCTGGGTGACACGCGTCAGGAAGGCGAATCGTCGCCGCGCGCACCGGTGGTCACCATCATGGGTCACGTTGACCACGGTAAGACCTCGTTGCTCGACTATATCCGTCGCACTCGTGTTGCAGCGGGTGAAGCGGGCGGCATTACCCAGCATATCGGTGCCTATCACGTGGACACCGGTCACGGCATGATTACCTTCCTGGATACTCCGGGCCACGCGGCATTTACTGCAATGCGTGCTCGTGGTGCCCAGTGTACCGACATCGTGGTGCTGGTAGTGGCAGCGGACGACGGCATGATGCCGCAAACCGCTGAAGCGATTGACCACGCCCGCGCCGCCAAGGTGCCGCTGGTCGTGGCGGTGAACAAGATCGACAAACACGGCGCTGATCCCGAGCGGGTTCGTTCCGAGCTGTCGCAGAAAGAAGTTATTTCCGAAGAATGGGGCGGCGATACCCAGTTCGTCCATGTGTCGGCGCTGACTGGCCAGGGCATCGACCAGTTGCTGGATGCGATCCTGCTGCAAGCCGAAGTACTCGAATTGAGTGCCGTGGCGGCTGGTCCGGCGAAAGGTGTGGTCATCGAATCCTCCGTCGACAAAGGTCGCGGTGTGGTGGCCAGCTTGCTGGTGCAATCCGGTACTCTGAACCGGGGTGACATGGTGTTGGCGGGTGAGCATTACGGCCGCGTTCGCGCCATGCTGGATGAAACCGGGCGCCAGATCGAAAGCGCAGGTCCGTCCATGCCGGTGGAAATCCTGGGTCTGGCCGGTGCGCCGGATGCTGGTGAGGAATTCCTCATTGTGCCGGATGAGCGCAAGGCGCGGGAAGTGGCGGATTTCCGCCAGAAGAAACTGCGTCATAATCGCCTGTCCCGTCAGCAGTCCACCAAGCTGGAAAACATTTTTGAGAATATGAGCGCGGGTGACACTGCGTCCGTCAACATCGTGCTGAAGACCGA
>DATLII010000203.1:0-16532 GCA_035539495.1 Dongiaceae bacterium | reverse complement strand
GTCATGCCCAGGGTGCCACGCAGATGGAAAAACTGTAGGGCGAACTGACGGCGACACTGTGAGAATTCCAGGCCAATTGCAGACCGGCGGCCGGTAGGTTCAGTTCGATGTTAGCGCGAGCGCCGATCAACGTGCTGCCTTGCAGGCGTGGCGTTTTGTCTGGCGATTTATCGCCGTTCGGACTGGCGCCGTTGAATTCTTCCTGGCTGGCCGGCAGAAACACGGCACCAAAACAATCCGCGATCAACAGGAAATAGCGATCGCCACTTTTCACATGGAAGCCGTCAGCGCTTGAGCGTATTTGTGGTGGCTCGGCGAAGTGACCGCCAAAACCGGTGAAGCCGCCGACCTCGATATGGCGGCCCGCTGGCGCCAGCAGCCAGGGATTCTGTTCCAACACTCGCAGCAGCGCGGACACATCCTGCCCTAGCGGCAGTTCGAGCACTGCGCGCGCAATGTCTGGCAGCTTTGCCGCCGCTCGCAGTGCTGCTAAACGAAAATGAGCCGCACCGGCACGCCAGGCAGCCAGCACACCCAATTGCAGTAGCGCGTCGGGGTCGGCAAGCGTGGCGCCGTGCAGACGCAGCAGTTGTATCCATTGCACCGGTCTTGCCGCGGGTAAGGCTTCCAAATTTAACAGCGCATTGCAGAAAGCGCTTAACACGGGGGCAGGGCGGCTCGCTATGGGATTTACCAAGGCGGGCAGCGCTTCTTGCCAAAGAGTTTGAATCAGCGCGCCGCGCGCGTGGCCGCCGGCCAATTCGCGCCCCACCAGATCCAGCGCAATATCGAAAGCCGCACTACACACAGCGCCGCGTTGCACGGGATCAATGCGACCAATCAATGGATCAACACAATCCTGCAGGAAATGGCTCAGCGTATCGGTATTGAATCCCGGATAACGATGACGGGCTTCGGCAACACGGGTATTGAACTGCGGCCTTCCTGCCCGCAACAATTCGGCAAATTCTGTAGAAACCGTCATCGTTGCAACCGCAGCCAGTGCAAGTAATTGGTATAGCGCTGGTGCAGGTATTTCAGCTTCAGCAGATCGTCGTAAATATGGCCGTAGAGTTTGCGGCCCTTGCACCATTCCGCCACGAGCCGCTCGATTTTTCCAATCCGCGTACGGGTTTCGCTTTCGCTGAGCCCATCCAGGCCTGCTGCAAATTCCAGATCCAACTGCAACACCGGATCATCATGATCAAGACCAAGGCGCTCGAATTCAGCATTGGACAGATCAAACAGATGCCGCAGCCAACTGATGCTGTCACAGCGGAAAGCAGCGTTTTGCGGCAGTGCGAAGAACGGTGCATCCAGATCCGGACGCAGTTTGTCATTCAACACAAACGGCAGAATCTGGCGCAGGTCTTCCAGTTCCACCGCGTTATTGCCCCGGAAATAGGCCAGGGCCTTGGCGTAGATCAGCAGCGTCATCAGGTTGCGCACCGACAATCCGTTCAATGTCTGGCAACCCAGATCCTTCAGGCGATCACGGCCATTGTCCGCCGCCACCAATTGCGCCCAATCAATCGCGGCCAGGCGCGCAGTATCCTTGGTCATGTATTCGAATTGCGCGCCAGCCGCTTCCGCCAATTCAAACTGGCTGGTGAAAAATTCCAGACGTCGGCGCAGTGGCGCCGGCAATTCGATTTTCAGAATATCCGCGTTCATCTGATCGACTTCAGTTTCAGTGAACAGGATTTCCTTCGGCACCACTTCCTCGGGCCGCACGCCTTCTTCGATGCGCACCAGCAGATCGCTCAGAAAGCGCGGATTGAACGCCAGCGCCTGCACGATCACATCGATACGGTCGCGCAGCGCTTCGATCACTTGATAAGTGCCGCCGCCCTGATCGTCGTTCGCGGTCAGGTACCAAGCCGAATCCGGGCACTCGAACACGTGATTCAGCACCTCGGCGTAGTTGTCGCCCATCACCGTCAGCAGCGCGCTCTGGGTGCGGGTGGGAATGCGGTTGTATTCGTCGATGATTTTCACCCGCATCCCCAGCCAGGACCGCCAGGCAATACGAATATCTTCCATGCGCTGGGCACCCACCAGGTCCGCCGGCAGCGGGTTGCCCAACAGATCGGCAATCGTCATCTGCGGGTGTCCATGCTGCATGGCGCGCTGCACTTCTTTCACCGGATAGCCCGCCAGCACTCCCATCAGAATGGCGCTGGCGGTTTTACCGCGCCCCGGCCCGCCAACGAACAGACACTTGCGACGTGTCGCGAAGGTGAGCAATGGCAGCAGCACATAGCTTGAATAGCTTTGCGCCGACGGCAGGGTCAGGCGCCGTTTGCTGTCGCCCACAACGAAGGTCTGCGGCGGAGCCTGATTGTACTCAATGTCGTAGTGCGGGCTGATGATCGCGCTGTTCACGATCCAGAAATAGGCCTGGCGCAGCTTCTCGTCCAAAGCGATGGCAGGGGCGGTGGGATCGAATTCGGTTTGCAGTGGGCCCTGGTACAGATCGGCAACATCAAACTGACGCGACCGCGTGGCGCTCTTGGGATTGGTAGGTGCCGCGGACACGCGCTGGAAGATTTTGAAGGGCATGGATTTTCCCTGTGAAAGAAATACGGGGCGCTAGCGCAGGGCAATGATGTTCGATGTGAGGCGACTTGGCAATTGCGGGCCGGGCTCTTGTGGGAGGCTAACCAATGGTGTGTTTGCGCACAGATTTTTCCGGGTGTCGCGGCTGCGATGTTTGTGTGGCGCCTGTCTTTGTCTATGCAAAAGATCCAAGGAGGAACAACCCCCATGAACGCATCGGTTCAGCAGAAACGCACTTCAGGTCATTATTATCGTGAGGCGACAGTGGCCATCAAGCCAGATCTGCATGTGTCGGAATCTACCGCCGTGATCAAGGCGGAGCGCTTCCTTCGCAACGCAGCGCAGGAAATCCTGGATCGCCATGCGCGGATGAATATTGTGGAAGACCGGATCAGGACGCATTACCGCAAGCCGCTGACGCAGTTCCGCGCCCTGTGCAAAGATCCAAGCCTGGCGGACGTCATTCATATCGTGGAGGACACGCCCAAGCAACTGACGGCCCTGCGGCTGTTTCATACCGAAGACCGTCGGAACGGATACGCTTACTTCTATTTGGTCCATTTTCGGGTGACCAACAAGCGCATGCGTATGAGGCCATTGAACAAGCCGGTGGACATTTCGATCACGGCGCATGCCCTTGCCCGCTTGCTGGAGCGGAGCCCTACCTCGGTGACGCTGGACGTGCGTGGCATCTGCCTGATGCTGACGCGGCTGCTGGGCGATGCCAGTGGGGCGAACTATGACGAAAAGGGCCGGACCTACCTGCGTCTGGAGCAATTCCCCAATACGGTTTTCGTCTGTTGCAAGGATCGCTGGCGCGACCGCCCTGACGAACTGGCAGCTAACTATTCCATCGTGACCTACATGGAGAAATGACAGTGAATAAAAAAGCCGGCAGTTGCCGGCTTTTTGACGGGATTGATGCTGAATTGAATCAGGACTTCACTAACCGGAACCGCTGTGGGTTGTTGCGCAGCTCCGCCGCCCGCCGGGCGCGGTTGTCGTCCACCACGTTCCGCAGGGCCTCGGCCACGAAGCGGATGTCCTCGCCCAGGGCCTCGGCGATGAACTCGGGGGAGTGGCCAATCATGAACAGGCACTCGATCACCGGCGGCTTCTGCTGATCGGTAATCTGGGCGAAGTTGAAGATGGCAATCTTACGCCGGCACTGGTGGGGCTGGCGCCCGTTCTGCGGTTCTTGACGCAGGATGTAAAGTTCTTCAGGGATATTATAAAAATCAAGCAAATCAACTACCTGTTGGCCACGAGCCAAATTCAGGAAACGATCTTGCTGAATTTCTTCCAATTCAATCAGCAGATCTGTGAGTTCGTAGTCGATCATGGAAGCCTCCATCGGCCGTGCTGCGCACAGTCCATTATGCACCAAAGTAAACATACAAGCGGATTAAGCTAGCATAGTTAGAGAGCCCTTGAACAGATGAATAAACAAACAAGACTAATTCTGTTTCGGGCCATTAACCCGGCGCAAAGGCAGCTCCGCATCCTCTTCCGGTGGGGGCTGTTGCGCAGGGGGTTCACTGCTCAGTAAGTGGTTGAGCCAACTCGAAGAATGACTCTGGCTGCTGTAGATCCAGGCGTACAAACCGAGATTGATCAATACCAATAACGTCAATACCACAATCAGCAGGCGAGAGCGATTACCGGACTTGGGTGACTCGACCGGCGGTGTCAGTTTTATCTGGCTGCGGGTCTTCTCGTCCAGGTCTTCTAACTGCAACCGCAGGCCCTTTTTCACCTCATCGAAATTCTGCACCCGCACCTTGGGATCGCGGCACAGCATGCCTTTGATGAGGGTGCGCAGGTGCTGGGGCAGTTCGTTGAAGGCATTGCCGGGATGGAACAGGCCGCGCCGCCATTCCGGCAGATTGCCGGTGAGCATCTGGTGGAAGATGACACCGGCGGCGTAGACATCTCCCAGGACAGAGGGCGGGCCATCGTCGATCACGTACCAGTTCTGCTCCTGCCGGTTTTCATAATGTGGCTCGAAGCCGAAGTCCATCACCTTCGCGGTGTTGGTGTCGTCGAACAGAATGTTATGGGGGCGCAGGTTGCCGTGCAGGATGCGATTGTTGTGGGCGAAGACCATGGCGTCGCAAATCTGATCGGCGATGGGCAGGAAATCCGCCACTGTCATGGGCTGGGCCATGCGGTTCTGCAAGCTGCCACCCGACAGATAATCCATCACCGTAATGAAGATGCGGTCGTTGCGACTGACGCCGCGCACGTTGGCGATGTTGCGATGCTTCAGCCGTGACAGCAGTTCGCCTTCGTTGTAACCCTGCGAGCTGTTGAGGCGTTTCTTCAACACCATCAGGCTGCGGTCTTCCCGGTTCTCATACAGGCTGACGCTGCCCCAGGTGGTTTCGCGAATCACGTCCAGCAGGCGGAATTTGTCTTTTGCATCCTTGAAGGTTTCAGTGGCGGCTTCTTTCTGCTCCTGCTTTAAATGCGCGCCTTTCAGCGCGATCAGCAGCAGTGACACCAGCTTGTCCGCATCGGGGCGTTTGCCTGGCGCATCGGCCAGGCAGGCCATGGTGATCTTATCCAGTGACGCCGGTACTTTGGGATTGTGTTGCGACGGCGGAGGCGAACCTGCCTTGGGCAGCTTGCCACACAGCATCAGGTACATGATGACGCCGAGGGAATAGATATCGCTGGCGGAACTGGTGTGCGAGGCACCTTCGTGCTGCTCCGGCGCCATGTAGGCGGGCGTGCCCACGGTCATGCCTTCCTCGCTGACCTTGGCGATGCCGGTATCTTCCGTCAGCCGCGCGATGCCGAAATCCACCACGCGCGCATTACCTTCGCGGTCCAGCAAAATGTTGCCGGGTTTGATGTCGCGGTGAATGATGTTGTTGCGGTGCGCGTATCCCAACGCTTTGGCCACCTGCATGATGACGCGCAGCTTGCGCCGGTCCGACAGGGCGCCAGTTTTCAGCGCGTCCTTCAGGGTAATGCCTTCCACGTAGTCCATGACGAAGAACGGCATGCCTTCGCGGGTGAGGCCCTTGTCGATCACGCGGATGATGTGGGGATGGTCCAGGCGCGCGACGATCTTCGATTCCCACTCGAACAGTTCGCGGGCTTCTGGTGTATCCACCAGCGCGCCTTTCATCACCTTGATAGCAACTGGCCGACTGAGAGAGGTCTGCGTGCCCTTGAAGAGCACGGCCATTCCGCCCTCGGCGATTTTTTCCAGTTGCGAGAAACCGTCCAATTCCATTTCGAGGCTGATAATTGATTGAAAAATAGCGACTAATGCTAAGGGTAGCCGCTATTCGTCAGCCTGGCGGTCTTTTTTGTGGTGCGCGCCGACCGTTTGGCGCCGCACTCTAACCGAAAGCCTATTAACGCCAGGGCGCGCTGTGACGGATCAGCAATTGAACCAGGAAGTCGATGTGATCGGCGCGATCGTTCAGGCAGGGAATGTAGCGGTAGTCCTTGCCGCCCGCTTCCAGGAACAGGGCCCGGTTTTGAACAGAGAGTTCTTCCAGGGTTTCCAGGCAATCGGCGGCGAAGGCGGGGGACACCACATCCACCCGGTTGATGTCGTCGCGGGCGCCCCACTCCTGCAGTTGCTTGTCGGTGTAGGGTTTCACCCATTCTTCGCGGCCGAAGCGGGATTGGAAGGTGGCGCACCACTGGTCTTCGGCCAGGCCGAGCCGGTCGGCTACCGCTTGGGCTGTGGCGCGGCAGAGACCGGGGTAGGGGTCACCGTTGTCTTCGTAGCGCTGGGGAATGCCGTGGAAACTCAACAGCAAGCGGTCGGGGCGTTCGTAGTCCTGCCAGTATTCGCTGATGCTGGCGGCGAGGGCATCCAGGAAGGCGGGTTCAGCCCAGTAATCGCGGATGAAGTGCAGCTCCGGCATATCGGGACCGGCTTGCAGTGCGCGGGCAATACCGTCGAATACCGCGGCGGTGGTAGTGGCGGAATACTGGGGATACAGGGGCAGCACCAGAATGCGGCGGGCGCCCTGCTTTTTTAACGCGTCGAGACCCTGCCGCAGGCTGGGTTCGCCGTACGTCATGGCCAGTTCCACCGGAATGAATTGTCCCAGTTGCTGCTTCAGTTCCGCCGCGACGGCTTTCTGTTGCTTGCGGCTAATGGCCAGCAGGGGCGAGCCTTCCTCGGTCGACGCTCTGGTACAGGTGCGCCACCTTGCGCGGACGAATCACCAGAATCACGCAGTGCAGCGCAAACCACCATATCAGGCGCGGCGCCTGAATCACCCGCCGGTCCCACAGGAATTCCGCCAGATAGTCCCGTACGCCGGCAGTAGTGGGCTGTTTGGGGGTGCCCAGGTTGACCAGCAGGACGCCGAAAGGTGCAGAGGGAGTGTCGCTCACGGGAATCTCCTTGAATGATCTTCGCATTCTACGAATTTCAGCGCGACTTGCGAACGGATACCGACGTTGGACTTGGCGGCGATAGGCAGTCCAGATCAGAATGGCCTTCACAATAACAAGAATGGGAGTGGGGACGATGAAGGCTGTACAGCATTGGGGCGGGTGGACGCTATTGTTGGTTGCGCTGCTGTTGCAGGGTTGTGGCGGCGGCAAGTTGGTGAAATACGGCGAGCATCCGCGTCAGGTGGCGGATTTGTATCTGCCGAAGAATGCCACTGCGCCGGTGCCAGTGGTGGTGTATTTCCACGGCGGCGGTTTCGTGGCGGGCGACAAGGCGCTGGATGATCTGTCCCGCCAGTTGAAAACCGATTTCAATAGTCGCGGCATTGCGTTTGTGTCCGCCAATTATCGCTATGCGCTGGACGGGCTGACGTTGCGCGATTCGATGCAGGACGGCCTGGCATTGGTGACGTATCTGCAGCAGAGCGCCAGCCTGAACCTGGACCCCGCGCGCGTGCTGTTAATGGGCGGTTCTGCTGGCGGTGGCATTGCCCAGTTCGTGGCGCTGCAACCTAATAGTCTGAATCCCGTATTGCCGCGGGCGAAAGGCGTGGTGTTGTTGAACGCGCAGAGCAGCTATAACCCGGTGCAATGGAATCTGATCGGGAATCAGCTTTGTTCCGATCCAGAGTTTGATGCGTTCAATGATCCGCTGGGCGCCACGTTTGATGATTTGAGCGCGGGCTTGTTGCGCACGGATCGCGTGACGGGCATTGCGTTGCTGGATGCGGTGTCGGGGGTGAATCTGATCGACGCGGGCGATCCGCCGGTTGCGTTTTTCTATTGGACCACTGCGTTGCGGCCTTACAGTCTGGCGGAAGTCACCAACGGTCTGCCGGGCTACGACCATGTGATTCACCACCCCGCATTGGGCCTGGGTTTTCAGCAAATCGCGCAGGAGCGCGGCCATGTCACCGAGCTACACCTGTTGAATGATTATGCCGGCTTGCCTCGCAGCGAACCGCTGACCACGGCGTCGGAAGCGTTTGGTTTGATATATCAGGATCTATTGCGATTCAGCCTTGATAGCCTGCTGTAACGACAGGCATCATGGGGCGTTTTTTCTGTCAGGACACTTAGTTAGTAGGATAGCAGGAGTTGAAGCATGAGTTTTCCCAAGATCGGTGGTGCGGCCCCCGCGTTGACGTTGTTGAACCAGCGTGGCGAGAAGGTGAGCCTGAAGGATTTTCGCGGCGAGAAAAATGTGGTGCTGTATTTCTACCCCAAGGCGCTGACACCGGGCTGCACCACGCAGGCGTGTGGCTTGCGTGACGTGAAAAAGGAACTGGCCAAGCTGGATACGGTGGTGTTGGGCGTAAGCCCGGATCCGGTGAAAAAGCTGCAGAATTTTATTGAGAAGAAAGATCTGAATTTCGATCTGTTGTCGGATGAGGATCACGCCGTGGCAGAAAAATACGGCGTGTGGGGGCTGAAGAAATTCATGGGACGGGAATTCATGGGGATTCTGCGCACCACGTTTATCATCGGTAAGGACGGCAAGCTCAAGCAGGTGATGGATAAGGTGAACACTAAAACCCATCATGATGATGTATTGGCGGCGCTGAAGACGTTGGCGTAATGCCCGCAGGAGTGAGAGTGCGGTGAGGGCTGCAGATTCTGGACGCTTTGCGGCATGGATGCCGCAGAGCAGCCCCCAGGGATGGGTTCACGGCGTGTACAGAATCTGCAGCCCTTGCCGCGCTCTCACTCCCGCACCCACATCCAAGCCTGTGCCGGATGAGCGCTGAATTTCCCCAGCACCACCGGCATATTCGGCCCCAGCGTGGAAAAGGCGACATGCAACGCCAGGCTGTCATCGCCTTCCACTCGCAATGACAGATTATTCCCATGCCGCCAGCGCAGCGCCTGCGGACTGGCGCAATTCACTAACTGCAGCCGACCAAAGGGCTTGAGTTCACCCGTTTCCGCCCCGATACACTGACGCACATCTGCGCCGGATTGCAACCGACCATCCGCCAATCGAGCCCATCGCTGGGAGGAATCCGCCACACACCGGCGCTGTTGCAATGTTGCGCCTTCCGCCAAGTCACCTTTTACCTGCAAACAGAAACCCTGGCCGTTGCGCAATTGGCCTTGTTCCGCGGTTGCATCCGGTAGTACCTGCACCGGCTCGCTGTAATCCGCAATAAACTCACCATCAGTATCGCGATGCAGGTTCAGCCAAACGGCATCGCTGCGGTCCAACAGCGACTGTTTCAGCTGCGTATTCTGATAGCCGTTGCGTGGCACGTCGAAACGAAACGCTGCACCCCATTCCGACCGGCATTGCGCGGCGGCATCTGACACAGCCACCGCGGCAGTCGTAATTCGCCATTCATCTTCCGTCACATGTTTGCAAGCAGCCGCCAAATTGCCCTGGCAGTCGTTACCGGCAAATCGGTGATTTTCATCCAATACCACGCAATCCTGGTTGCTCTCAGGCAACGCGCCGTCCCAACTCCACAACGCCGCCTGCAAACGGGGATCCTGCAGGATCAGCTTGTCCATGCCGATATTGCTGATACCGCAGGCCATCGCATCACTCATAAATGCGGGGGTGATGAATTGCGATGGCTGGCCGAAGGTGGCGGTAAGCAGCGTGCGGTCTTCGTACAAGCGGGTGAGGTTGGATTGAATGAAGGCGGTGTCGAAGCGATCGGTGCGACAAGCGGGGAAGGGCTGGAAGCTGTCGTTGTCGGTGGGGAAGCCGTAGTGAAACACCATGCGGTTCCAGCCGATATGGTCGCAGTGTTCACCGCCGATAATCAGGATTTGTTTGCCTGCGCGAGTCAAATCGCTGGGGCGCAGATCCATCGGCAAGGGCTTGCAGCCAGAGGGGCGATAAACCAAATCGCCCACGACATTTTCCAGTTCCGCCAGAGCCAGGTCGTAGCGGCCATTCATATGATCTTCGATATAGAGCAGCACTAACTCGTCGCGATTTTCCGCCCGCCGTAACCAGGTACCCAATTCCAGCAGGCCGTCGCGGAAGGAACGATCATACAGGCTGCAGACCAAATGCTGATCGGTGCCGTGGCAGAGTTTCAGCGTGCGGCGGCCGCTGGCGTCCAGTGCGTAATGGACGTCATATTCAATTGCGCGGATGCCCAGATCCAATTGTGTGGCCACGCTCAGGACGTGGTTTGGGTCCCAGTAACGAAACAGGTTGGCGTAGTAGCGGGCGTTATAGGAGTTATGAGTGGTGAGCAGTGAGGTTTTGCCCAGTGGCAGCGACTGCGCCAGTTTCTGCTGTACAATCAGAGCCTTGTGCTGAGGGCTTGCGGTATGTTGGTCGAGTGCCGCCGGTTGTTCTGCGGTGGCGGTCGTAGCCTGCAGCGTGAAAAAGACGGCGGCCAGGACAGCGGGAATCCGGTATTGTTTGAGCAGCCGGCATCGTCTGAGCAACCAGAATTGTTTGAGCATATAGCCACCTGATTCTTGTTTTTGTACGGCCGTCCGAGAATAGCGCGGTCGCTGAAGCTGACGCAAACATTCCTTCCGACCAAGCGGTAACCATGATTCTGCTGACCCATATCAAGCATCCCCGTTACGCCCAGGCCCTGGTGGACTATCTGCAGACCTTGGGCATCCCGGTGCAATTGCAGCCCGAGGGCGCCGCCGTGGCCCTGTATGTGCTGGACCCGGCCCGTTGGGATCAGGCGCAGCTAGAGTTGGCGCGATTTCAGGCGGAGCCGGATCATGAGCGTTACCGGCAGGCATCCTGGGACGTGGAGCGGCCGGCGGCGAATACAGAAGGAATGGAGCCCTATTATCGCGGCCAGTCGATCGTGGCGAGTCTGCGTAGCACTGGTTGGGTGACCGGTTCCGTTTTCGTTCTGTGTCTGCTGGTGTTTCTGTACACCGCGCAGGGTGAAAACATCGCGGCCCGCGCGCCACTGATGTTCTTCAGGGATGTGCTGGCGATGGCGGATTGGCGCGAGGCCTGGCGTTGGATCACGCCGGTGTTCGTCCACTTCGGCCTGGTCCATTTCAGTTTCAATCTGGTGTCCTGGTGGATATTCGGCGGGCTGGTGGAGCGCAGCCAGTCGTCATTGCGGCTGCTGGGTTTGTTTCTGGCCTGTGCTCTGGCGAGTAACTGGACGGAATTTCTGTGGAGCCGCAACCATTTCGGCGGGCTGTCTGGCGTGGTGTATGGCTTGTTGGGCTATCTCTGGTTTTACGGACGCTTCAATCCATCAGCGCCCGTGCGATTACCGCCAGGATTGGTGGGCTTCATGCTGATCGCGCTGGCGGCGGGATTCACCGATATCCTGCCGATTGCGAACATGGCGCACCTGAGCGGTTTGCTGACAGGATGCCTGGCGGGTTTGCTGTGCGCGCGTTTGGACGTGACGGACCAAAAGACCTGACGCGTACTATTTTGCAGGCGCGTCGCACCAACCTTTCTTCGTGCCACCATCATAAGGCCGCGCCAGACCCGCTTTGCGTAGTGTTGTTGCCAGATCCTTTCCGTCCACCACCACATCCGCCAGCAGGCGGAAGTACTTGTCCCGCTGCAGATTCCGCAGTTCGATTTTTTTGCCCGAGCGCAGCAGTTCCACGCTGAGCTGTTTGGCTCGTCGCGCCAGTTGTTTTTCCCGTTCACAATGCGCCTGCATTTCCGGCGCGTCGATGCCTTTTACCCGCACGGAGATGCGGTTGCCCACGACCCCCGGCCATTGCCGGATATTGACCCGGAAGGTGTCGCCGTCATAAACGCTGGTGACTTCGGATACGGTGACGTTGCCGTAAGTGTCGTCATCGGCACCGGCCTGAGACGGCGTGGAATGCAGAATAAGGGCGCAAAGCAGGCTGCAGCACAACAGGATCGACGGACGTGATGGCACGGGCAATTCTCGGAACAGTTGGCGGGCCGGCAGATTAGGGAAAAAAGGGATTCACCGCAACCGGTTACCTCAGGGGGACGCATACCCAGCAGCGGGACAACCTGTTAGAATTCCCGCCCGCAGCGCCCCGGTAGCTCAGCTGGATAGAGCAGCCCCCTCCTAAGGGGCAGGTCGGACGTTCAAGTCGTCTCCGGGGCGCCATTTCCATTCTGTTTCATCTGCTTTACGACTCCCTTTCATTGTGACCATCCGTCACGCATTCTGGCGCATTCAACCTTTTCACTGGCCGAAAATCTGTTTTACTTTAGGCTAGGTTGGTCGCGTCAGGTCAATGACGCCTCCTGTCAGTGACCCAATCCCGCGCGGCTCGTACAATCCCACCGCGTTTCCTTTCGTTTTCATCATCACCCGCTGCTAACCAGTTGAGGAGAGCAATGGACATTCAATTCAAACCCGAAGATCTGGCCTTTCGCGACGAAGTGCGCGCATTTCTGCAGGCGAAGTTGACACCTGCCATCAAGGATGCGGTGGTCGGCGGTCACATCGACAAGGAACTGATCATTCAGTGGCAGAAAATTCTATACGCGCAAGGTTGGGTGGCACCGAACTGGCCGAAGAAATACGGTGGCACTGACTGGGACATCACGAAAAAATATATTTTTGAAAACGAATGTGCGGCTGCCGGTGCGCCTCCCGTCGTACCGTTTGGTTTGAAAATGGTGGGGCCGGTGATTTACAAGTTCGGCAGCGATGCGCAGAAAGCCCGCTTCCTGCCGGACATCCTGCAGAGCAATGTGTGGTGGTGTCAGGGTTATTCTGAACCCGGTGCCGGCTCGGATTTGGCGGCACTGCAGACCAAGGCGACGCGGGACGGCGATCACTACGTTGTGAATGGCCAGAAAATCTGGACCACGTACGCACAATTGTCGGATTGGATTTTCTGCCTGGTGCGCACCGATCCCGCCGCGAAAAAACAGGAAGGCATTTCCTTCCTGCTGATCGATATGAAGACGCCCGGTATCACCGTGCGCAAAATCGATTCCATCGACAATCAGCATTCCTTGAACGAAGTGTTTTTCGACAGCGTGCGCGTACCGGTGGAAAACCGCATCGGCGAGGAAAACCAGGGTTGGACCTACGCCAAGTATTTGCTGACGCATGAACGCACGGCGATTGCGGGCGTTGCGCAGTCGAAGAAAGCGATCCAGCGATTGAAAGACATTGCGGCCCAGGAACTGTCGGGCGGTCGCCCGTTGTCGGAAGATGCGGACTTCCGCGTCAAACTGGCCAAAATCGAGGTCGATCTATTGGCGCTGGAATACACCGAGCTGCGGGCCATTGCCAGCGTGGCGGCGGGTGGTGCACCGGGGCCGGAATCCTCGATCCTGAAAATCCGCGGTACTGAAATTCAGCAGGCGTTGGCAGAGCTGTCGGTGGAACTGTGCGGCCATTACGCCCATGCATTGAATGCAGAGGGTCCAGTGGGCAATGACTATGCCTGGGCTTTGTCGGCCAAGTATCTGTATGGTCGTGCCGCTACGATTTATGGCGGTTCCAACGAAGTGCAGAAGAACATCATCGCTAAAGCTGTGTTGGGCCTCTAGGAGCTGCATCATGAATTTCAATTTGAGCGAAGAACAAAGTTTGTTGGCGGACAGCGTCACTAAATTCATTGCCAACGATTACACCTATGAGATCCGCAAAAAACATGCAGCCCAGCCGGACGGTTTCGATCGCGCTACGTGGGCCAGCTTTGCTGAGCTGGGCTGGTTGTGCGTACCGTTCTCGGAAGAGGATGGCGGTATTGGCGGCGGACCCATCGAAACCATGGTGTTGATGGAAGAATTCGGCAAAGGGCTGGTGGTGGAGCCGTACGTACCCTGCGTGGTATTGGCGGGTTCAGTGTTGAAGCGCCTTGGCAATGCAGAACAGAAAGCGGAATTGATCAGCGGCATTATTGACGGCAGCCGTTTGCTGTCGTTGGCGTATTTTGAAGCGCAGGCCCGCTTCGATCTGTTCGATGTCCAAACGACGGCGAAGAAGCAGGGCGACCAGTATGTGTTGAATGGCGCCAAGTCACTGGTCTTACACGGCGGCGCTGCAGACACCTTTATCGTGTCGGCACGCACGGCGTGTAGTCAGCGCGATACGGACGGCATTTCCCTGCTGCTGGTGTCAGCCAATGCGCCGGGTGTCAGTGTGCAGGCTTATCCGACGCTTGATGGTCAGCGGGCTGCAGAAGTCACGTTCACCGATGTAACGGTTCCCGCATCGGCATTGCTGGGCCAGGAAGGCAAGGCGCTGACAGTGTTGGAAGCGGTCGCGGACGAAGCGCGTCTGGCCTTGTGCGCGGAAGCGGTCGGCATGATGGAAAAGCTGTATCAGGAAACGGTGGAATACACCAAGACGCGCAAGCAGTTTGGTGTGCCCATCGCAGTATTCCAGGCGCTGCAACATCGGATGGTGGATATGTTCACCTTGCACGCGGAGTGCAAATCCCTGCTGCTACGCGCCACGCTGACAGCGGCCAGTGGTGACGAGGAAGCGGCGCGCAATATTGCCGCGTTGAAATATGCAGTTGCCACCAAAGGCCAGAAAGTGGCACACGAAGCGGTTCAGATCTTCGGCGGCATGGGCATGACGGATGAGATGAGTGTGGGCATGTACCTGAAGCGCATCAATCTGATCAATACCCTGTTCGGTAACGGGGATTATCACCTGCAGCGTTTCATTGCCGCCTGAATTTCAGCGGCATCTTTCAAAACCCGCATCGGCAACGGTGCGGGTTTTTTATTGGGAAAACTTCCAGTGGCTAGCTTTTCTTAGGGATTGACCTGACGCTGCTTGCGCTGCAAATCCGTCAGGTAGCGATTCAGCGTGCGTTGAGTTCCCCCATCCACGCTTTCGAAATGAATGCCGAGATACGACACATCATTTTCCGAATCATACTGCCAGTGCATCAGGCGGCCGATGCAGGCAATGGCGCTGCCATCACTGAGTACGAAATGGCAGGACGTGTATTGTTCACCCCGCACGGGTTTGGGCTTGATCAGACCGATGATGCGCATCCGCATACCGGAAGCTGACAGATCCGCCAGCGTGCCGGTAATCGGCGGCTTTTCCGCGTGGGTGAGGGCGACCTTGATTGGATGGGCCTGACTGATCTTGACGCGAAACGAATCCCGCAGCTGTACCTGCTCGATGCCGCGGGGAAAATCGAACAGATGCTTGGGACCAGTCTCGTCCTCGATCTGTTTTTTCCAACTGGCTTCGAATTGATGTCGGATACCCTGCTGGGTCAGGGAAAACTGAACCCGTGCGCCGGCTTGCAGGCGCGCGTTTGCCGCTTCCGGCAGGAAAGTGTCGGTGACGAAAACCCGTTGCTTCTCATCCACGTGGATGATGCCGGTGGACAACTTCTCCGGCCGTTTCTGATTTTCTTCCTGAATAATGGCCATCAGCAAATGGTTGTCGGCCTGATAGACGCGCAGCAAACTGCCAATGTCGTTGGCGCTGTGTTTGATGTTGCGCGGCGATCCCTGTTTGATTTTATCGTTGTCGCTATTGAAGATCTTGCCCAAGATTCCGGAAAGCATGTGCTGGCGCGCCCCGATTGCAATGACACCGGTTTCTGACAGTGTAGCAGTTACTGGTAATGCGTTGCGGCGAAAGCGTTTAGGCAATCAAGCCGTTGCCAGCATCCGGTTGGTTACACCCAGCTCGCGCCGGCCATTGGAACGGTAAATGTTGGGCTGATTGTGGGTGCCACGAATCACGTGCATCAGGCGCTCCATGGCACTTTGGGAATGTGCCAGAATTTTGCCGTTCACCTGGTTCAGGCGCGCACAGGTGTTCATGGCGTCACTCAGCTGTTCCCAGCACGCGCTGTATTTTTCCTTCCAGCTGGACGGTACGTGGCGCAGAAACTGGAAGAAGCCGTCGCGATCAGCACTGAAACCCATACTGGACATGATCTGCTTGCGCTCGTTGTCGGCGTGATCCAGCTGCACCAGCACCTGCGTTTTGTCTTTGATCACCTGCTGGTAGGCAGAATATTGCCGCTGCTGCAGGTTGTTCTTTTCCTCCTGCAGCAGGCTTTTCAGTTGGGTGGCCAGCGCCAGATCCCGTTCCATAACAGTCAGAAGTTGTTGAGCAATCTTGGGGGAAACGTTGACGGTCATGCGTCACTCCATCGGCAAACGTTGGTCGATGGCATGACTTCAGCAATTACTGTGCCTGATTAAAGTGAAGAGAGTAAAAGGTGCTATCGAGTGAAAGAGGCCGCATCGTGAAAGACGCTGTGTCGTGAAGAATACTGCTTCATGAAGAATGCTGGGGCGGAGAAGAACAATCAGAGAGGCTGAGACAGGCGGGAAGGGAACCCGCAGAGGTGAGCAGGAGAGACGACCGCAGTTCAGAACAGCGAATCGTTCTCCAGCATGTTCTTGGCGATAGCGTGGGCATCAACCTTGTAGGTGCCGTTGCTGATGGCGGCCTTGAGGGCTTCCACCTTCTCGCGGTTGACTGGCGCTTCTTTGCCGACCTGACTCTGAATACGATTCAGACTCTGGGCTTGGGCGCTGATTTGCACGGTATCGCCTGCGCTTTTGCCAGCCTGAGCCGGTTCTGCCGGGGCGCCGGCTTTGGTGGCAGCTACACCCTGGCCTGACTTCGCCTTATTGGCGTTTGCCTGGTTGG
>DATLII010000202.1:0-7166 GCA_035539495.1 Dongiaceae bacterium | reverse complement strand
ATTTAAAGAAGCGGAGTGTCGCGAACTGGCCGGCTGGATCTGCGACATTCTGGGCAACCTCAGCGATGAAGCTCAAATCGATGCAGTGCGTGCGAAAGTAAAAGCACTGTGCGCGAAATTCCCGGTGTACGGAAAATAAGGTAGGGCTGTAACTGCGGGAGCCTGCCAAACAAAAAGGGCGTTCCAGCTAGTTAGAATTTTGGGACGTCAGCGACCATGGATGGTCGCTGTCGAGCCTACAGGGATGTACTTGTGGCGTGCCCCAAATTCTGACTAGCTGGAGCGCCCTTTTTGTTTAGCAAGTTCAGCGCTAAACGTCTCTAAATCTTTATTTTCCGTACACCGGGAATTTCGCGCACAGCGCTTTTACTTTCGCACGCACTGCATCGATTTGGGCTTCATCGCTGAGGTTGCCCAGAATGTCGCAGATCCAGCCGGCCAGTTCGCGACACTCCGCTTCTTTAAATCCACGAGTAGTCACCGCAGGCGTACCGATACGCAGACCAGAAGTCACAAACGGCGAACGCGGATCGTTCGGCACGCTGTTCTTGTTCACGGTGATGTAGGCGCGGCCCAGAGCAGCATCCGCATCTTTACCGGTGATGTCCTGCTTGATCAGCGACAGCAGGAACAGGTGGTTCTGAGTGCCGCCGGACACCACGTCGAAACCACGCTCGATGAACACGCCGGCCATAGCCTGGGCGTTCTTCAGTACCTGGTGTTGATAAACCTTGAACTCCGGCTGCAGCGCTTCCTTGAAGCACACCGCTTTTGCGGCAATCACGTGCTCCAGAGGACCGCCCTGGGCACCGGGGAATACAGCGGAATTCAGCTTTTTCTCGATTTCTTCGTTAGCGCGAGCCAGGATCAGGCCGCCGCGGGGGCCGCGCAGGGTTTTGTGCGTGGTGGTGGTGACCACGTCAGCGAAAGGAACGGGGTTGGGGTAAATGCCAGCGGCAATCAGGCCGGCCACATGAGCCATGTCGACGAACAGGTAAGCACCTACTTTGTCGGCGATGGCGCGGAAACGGGGGAAATCCAGAACCTGGGAGTAAGCGGAGAAACCCGCCACGATCATCTTGGGCTTGTGCTCCAGCGCCAGACGTTCCACTTCGTCGTAGTCGATCAGGCCGTTGTCGTTGATGCCGTATTGAACCGCGTTGTACAGCTTGCCGGAGGATGACACCTTGGCGCCGTGGGTCAGGTGACCGCCGTGGGCCAGGCTCATACCCAGGATGGTGTCGCCGGCGTTCAGCAGGGCCAGGTACACCGCAGAGTTAGCCTGGGAACCGGCATGGGGCTGCACGTTGGCGTAAGCGGCGCCGAACAGTTCCTTGGCGCGGTCGATGGCCAGTTGCTCCACCACGTCCACATGCTCACAGCCACCGTAGTAACGCTTGCCCGGGTAGCCTTCGGCATATTTGTTAGTCAGAACAGAACCTTGCGCCTGCATTACCGCCGGGCTGGTGTAGTTTTCCGAGGCAATCAGCTCGATATGCTCTTCCTGGCGCTGCTTTTCAGCCTCCATGGCTTCCCACAGGGCGGGATCAAACTGGGCAAGGGTGGTATCGGCTGAATACATGGTGAACTCCCGAAAAACGGCGGCTGGTAGGCTGAATGAGCGCGGTATTCTACCCAAAAGCGCCCCGGCCGGCACATGAAAGTCCTTCCAGGGCGTAACAAAAAAACTCATCAAACCCGCACATTCAGCCCTGCCATTTCACCTAACCAGCATTGGCCTTCAGCAAAAGTCAGCTCGAGGTGGCTGGGACTGCCGCCGGCGATTCTTCCACCCGAGTCACATGCACATCCAGCGAGCCTGACGGCATGGCAATACCCAGTTCCGCAAAGCGGCGCTTGATTTCGGTATTGAGGTCATGCGCCAACATGCCGCGCAGGCTCATGGGGGAAAACACCCGCAGCTCGAAGTTTTGGGAACCGCTTCCAAAACCCAGCAGCGCGGCCGATGGTGCTGGATCACGCAGCACATTCTCATTCTCCTGCGCGATCGCCAGCAACGTTTCGGTAACCTGCTTGATGTCGGCCTCTGACACCACACTGACAGGCACCACCAAGCGCAGGATGGTATCGCTCAAGGTCCAGTTGACGAACTGGCTGGTGACAAACGTCCGGTTGGGAATGATCAGCTCTTTTCTATCGGCGTCGACAATCGTGGTGGCGCGCATGCGGATACGGCTGACGGTACCACTCAACGTGCCAATGGTAACGGTGTCGCCGATGCGGATCGGGCGCTCGAACAGGATGATCAGACCCGACACGAAATTAGCGAAAATTTCCTGCAGACCGAAGCCCAATCCCACACCGAGTGCTGCTACCAGCCAACCTAGCTTGCTCCAGTCCAGGCCGATTTTTTCCGACACGTACAACGTGCCGAAGATGAACACCAGATAGCGCGCCAGCGTGGTGATGGTAAAGCGCAGCCCTGTGTCCACACGGAAACGCTGCAGCACCATCACCTCGATAAGGCCCGGCAAGTTTTTCACACCAACATAGGTGAGCAGCACTGCAACCAGCGTCAGAAGCAAGGAGCCCAGCGTCACCGGAATTCTGGCGGCGCCCGGCGTGTTGTCGAGCGTGTAGGTCCACAGCACAATTTCATTGAAAAATTCGGTGGCCTTGAACAGGTCCTGCCACACCCAGTAGGCGGCCACGAAAAACAACGACCAGGACATCACCCGCAACAAGGCGCGGTTCTGCTCGCTGATGGTCGCTACATCGATGGTGGGCAATTGCAATTCCAGCTCCGGCACGCTTTCGCCAGTGGCCTTGGCCGCTTCCTGCTGTTCGCGCACCTTGCGCGCAGCTTCGCGCTTCGCCAACGCCCGGTCCAGTGCGATTTTGCGTTCCTGCACCGCAAACCAGCGAGTGAGCACTTGATCCAGAATGAAGATCATGAAGCCCAGCATGAAAGTCTGGTACAGGCAGGTATAGAGAATAAATGCGCTGAAATTGAAGCCTTGCAACGCCAACAGAATCAGCGTGATGGGGATCAGCATCGCCACCCAGAACACCTGGCGACCCCATATTTGATACCAATACTGCTCGCCTTGTTCATCGCGCTGAATCAGGCCCACTTTCGGGCTCATCAATCGCAGCATGAAATACCAGAACAGGATGGCCATCAGGAAATAGGCAGCACGCCCCAACAGACCCGGATGATCCTCGTCACCATCACCCCACACCACGATGAAAATGAACGCAAACGGCACCTGCCAGTACAGCTTGGGCAGCCAGCGCTGTAATGCCGCCACCGCACTGGGGCGCCAGGAGAAATGCACGCGAGCCAACCCCGTATCGCGACACAAGTTACGAACGAACTCCACCAGCAGAATCCAGCGGGCGGCAGCGAACAGGCCTTCGCCCACGCTGCTGACGAATAGCGACACGCCGGTATTCGATGTCAGCGGATAGGCCAACAGCATGATCAGCACCGGCACGGGTATCGCCAGGTACACCGTGATCGCCAGCGCCATCACGGTATGGCGGAACTGATCCTTCATTACATTGCCGATGTCGTCGCGCAATTGTTCCAACTGATGGACGAATCGCTGACGCGGCCAGTAAAACAACGCAGCCACTATCAGCAGGCCCAACAGCGGGAACACCGGTTTGACAATGGTTTGATACCAGAGCTGCAGCAATTCCAGCCAGCCGGAGTTGGTGAAGAACCATTGCACACTGCCCGGCAGCTTCTTCAGCCATTCCAGGTTCAACGGCGTACCGCTGCGCCGCCACAACAGCTTCTCGTTTAATAATTCGAAAAACTGCTGGCGCTGGGTCAATTGATCCTGTTGCAGCAATTGCAGGTTGGTCAGGCTCACCACCAGCTTGGCGTTCACTTCCAGCAGGCGTGACAGCACTTCCTCGCGCTGGCTCAGAATTTCCTGCACTTCCGCTGCAACCTGACTGCGGCTTGTTTCGTCCAGATCAGGAATTTTCTTCAGTACCGAATCGATCTTGCGCTGACGAGCCGCGCCGGTACGCACCTGATGCAACTGGTCGTCAAATTTGAATTGATCCAGGCGGGCTTGGGAAATCTGTCCCGTCAGATCGCTGGAATCCTGCTGCTCCCAGATGCGTACCTGCAGGCTTTGGCGCTGGCGCAGCAGATAATCGTCCACGTACTGATGGAAATCCGTCAGCTGCAATTGCTGCTCGGCAATGTCGAAACGGTAACGCAGATCCTGCAGCTCCTGCTTGCCATCGGCAATCGCATCGTTGGTGCGCACCAGACTGCTGGAAACCGTGCTCAGCAGAGTGGCCAGACGTTGGTTTTCCTCCAGCTGGGTGACAATGGGTTTGGGCTTTTGCTCCCACTCCGACTGCAACTGCTCGTTGTCTTCCTGTTGCGTTTCGGAGTTCTTTTCACGCAGGGAATCACGCTCGGTCCGCAATAAATCCAACGCGGTTTTCAGCGCGCTCAGCCGCAGCAACAGCAGATCGCGATTGACGGTATGCATTTCCAGCAGCTTCTGGTAGCCATCCAGACCATTGCCGGCAATATCACGGCGCAGATTGGCGTTGGCCAGCTGTTGACGCAGCACCTGGGCCTGCAGGTTGTTCCCAGGCACGGTCTGGTCCGCCTGCAACGCAGACCGCAGTTGGTTTTCCAACTCCTGGATCTGACGCTGGGCAGCACCGACCTGCTCGCTGGCCTGTGTCGGCAGCGCCTGCTGCTCGCTGATCCGATCCATCACGTCCGACAGACTGAGCTGAATGGACTTGACCTGAGCGTCCAGCAACTCGAT
This sequence comes from Dongiaceae bacterium, assembly GCA_035539495.1. Lineage (GTDB taxonomy): Bacteria > Pseudomonadota > Gammaproteobacteria > Pseudomonadales > Ketobacteraceae > Ch67. The sequence continues at coordinate 2,397 of DATLII010000202.1, read as the reverse complement.
GGAAGACTCCAGCGCTTCGGTGGTCTTGGGAATTTTCGGGCTGGTGCTGGACTGTCTTTCCAGGCGGCTGATTTCCTGCCGCATCTGCGCCACCAGCGTCGGCGCCTGCTGCATCTGGCTGTTGATGTCCGCATTCTGGCGCGCCAGCAATTTTTGTTCTTCCTGCAGCACCTTGAGCTGGTCTTCCAGACCCACACCCGCACTGACCTCAGCCTTTTTTTCCTTCTCGCCCGCCGCCAAGGCTGACGGCGCCAACACCACCAGCACCGACCAAATCAATGCCCAAAAAACCGGCCTAAAAAGCGCGTTCACACAGGCTCCTTTTCCCGGTCGAACCGGGGTATTTCATTCAAAGATGGAAGTTTGCATCGCCCAGGCAATTGGAGTAGCGTAGCGCCCATTCCCAAGAGCGCTCCTACTACACGTACGTCCACGTAAAGGTTACCTACGTCACGCAGGAATTCCTCTTGGAAGAACCCCTCCCGGCAATCACTCGGCACTGAATTCAGCTATGGCGCAATATATTTACACCATGCATCGGGTCAGCAAGGTTGTGCCCCCGAAGCGCGAGATCCTCAAGGACATTTCCCTTTCCTTTTTCCCCGGCGCCAAGATCGGGGTGCTCGGCCTCAACGGTTCGGGCAAATCCACGCTGCTGCGCATTATGGCAGGAGTCGATAAAGAGATCGACGGGGAAGCCCGCCCGGCCACCGGCATCAAAATCGGCTACCTGCCCCAGGAGCCGCAGCTGGATACTACCAAAGATGTGCGCGGCAACGTGGAAGACGGTGTGCGCGAAATCAAGGATGTGCTGACTCGCTTTGACGAGATCAGCATGAAGTTCGGCGAAGAAATGTCGGACGACGACATGAACAAGCTGCTGGAAGAGCAGGCCGAACTGCAGAACAAGATCGACGCCTGCAACGGCTGGGACATCGACCGCACCCTGGAGATCGCCGCCGACGCCCTGCGCCTGCCGCCCTGGGACGCCGATGTGTCCAAGCTGTCCGGTGGTGAAAAACGCCGCGTGGCTCTGTGCCGCCTGCTGCTCTCCGCCCCCGACATGCTGCTGCTGGACGAACCAACCAACCATTTGGACGCCGAGTCCGTGGCTTGGCTGGAGCGCTTCCTGCACGACTACCAAGGCACCGTGGTGGCCATCACCCACGACCGTTACTTCCTCGACAATGCCGCTGAGTGGATTCTGGAGCTGGACCGCGGCCATGGCATTCCCTGGAAAGGCAATTACTCATCCTGGCTGGAGCAGAAAGATGCTCGTCTGGAGCAGGAAGCCAAGCAGGAAGCCTCGCGCCAGCGCAGCATCAAGTCGGAACTGGAGTGGGTACGCGCCAATCCCAAAGGCCGTCAGGCCAAGAGCAAGGCCCGCCTGGCTCGCTTCGAGGAACTCAACAGCGCTGAGTCCCAGAAACGCAACGAAACCCAGGAACTCTATATCCCGGTGGCCGAGCGCTTGGGCGATGATGTCATCGACTTCCGCGGCGTCACCAAATCCTTCGGTGATCGCGTCCTGTATGACAACCTGAATTTCAAAGTGCCGAAAGGCGCCATCGTCGGCATCATCGGCCCCAACGGTGCCGGTAAAACCACCCTGTTCCGCCTGATCACCGGCGAGCAGAAGCCCGACAGCGGCGAAGTACATATCGGTTCCACTGTACAGCTGGCCTACGTAGACCAGTCCCGCGACGATCTGAACAACAACCGCACCGTATGGGAAGAAGTGTCCGACGGACTCGACTTCATCAAGGTGGGCTCCTATGAAATGGCTTCACGTTCTTACGTGGGTCGCTTCAACTTCAAGGGTTCCGATCAGCAGAAGCGCGTAGGCGAACTGTCCGGCGGCGAGCGCAACCGTCTGCACCTGGCCAAGCTGCTGCGCACCGGCGGCAACGTCCTGATGCTGGACGAACCGACCAACGATCTGGACATCGAAACCCTGCGCGCATTGGAAGAAGCTTTGCTGACCTATGCCGGCGTGGCCATCGTAATCTCCCACGATCGCTGGTTCCTGGACCGCATCGCCACCCACATCCTGGATTTCGAGGGTGAGGAAGGCGTGGAGTTCTTCGAAGGCAACTTCACCGATTACGAAGCCTACAAGAAGAAAAAATACGGCGAAGAAGCCACTCAGCCGAAACGCCTCAAGTACAAAAAACTGGCGTAAGCAACAGGCAGACAACAAAGGGCGCGCGAGCGCCCTTTTTGTTAACCATTTTTTGCTATTGCAAAAACACAACCTTCACGCACGAGGACACCACCATGCTCGCCGCCATCAACGCCGGATTTCATTACCTGGGATTCATGGTGCTGTTCGCCACGTTGGTGCTCGAGCATCTGTGGATCAAACCGGAACTGTCGCGGCAGCAGGCCGGCTTGCTG
>DATLII010000201.1:0-4495 GCA_035539495.1 Dongiaceae bacterium | reverse complement strand
ATCCGGCCGGTGCCCAACGCGGCATTGACTGTTGTCTTGCGCCGTATTCGCGCTGGCAAACGGATCGTGCTGGATGAAGCGCAGTTGCAAGCCGACGGCAAAACGGTGGCGGTCGCAACTGGACTGTTCGCACAGCAACAGCCAGTGACATTGCCGGAATATGCGCCTCGCTCGGCGCCCTTGTCGCCGCTACCGGACGCTCTGGAAGAAGTCAGTTTTCGCGACGTATTGTTCGCCAAGAGCGACGACTTGCCGGAAGGATTGCACACCACCGTCCGAATGCGCCCGATTTCCACTCTTACCGAAAGTGGGCATGGTCGCGCCTGGCTGGCATTGCCTGTTCCCATCGTCGATGGCTATGTCACCACGCCCTTCATGCGCGCGGCGTTGACAGCGGATTTCAGCAACGGAGTTGGCCAGCTCAGCCTCGGTGACAGCGTTGGTGTAATCAACGCCGATATCAGTCTGCACCTGTTGCGTCTGCCGCAAGGGGAATGGTTGGGTCTGAATGCCACTACCTTGCTGCAACCCAGTGGCCTGGGAGTGGTGACCGCAGAACTGCATGATCGTCAGGGCCTGTGCGGTCTGGTTTCGCAAAGTGCCATGCCCATGGCGGAATTCGGCCGCTGAATCATCTATGACCCAAGCGCTCCCTCTCCACTGAAGCTCCACTGGAACTTTACCGGACTCCTCAGAGTCGAAATGCCAGTTGAAATGTTGCCGTGACGGCCCAATTTCAGCGTACGTTTCGGTATTCATCCTGGAGGTAGTCATGTACAGAATCCGGCGCGCGTCCCGGCCGCTGGTCGGTGGTGTTTTGTTGGCGTTCCTGAGCAGTTCGGCGTTTGCGGCTCTGCCTTTTTTCGATAGCGAGGGGGATAAAATACCGTCCCTGGCCCCCATGCTGGAAAAGGTCAATCCTGCCGTGGTGAACATTTCCGTGTTTGCTACCCGCACCGTGCAGAATCCCCTGATGAACGATCCATTCTTCCGCCGCTTCTTCAATATTCCGCAGCATGCGCCGCAGCAGCAACAGCAGCAGCGCTCCCAGGCCGCGGGTTCTGGTGTGATTGTTGATGCGGATAAAGGTACCGTCATCACCAATTACCACGTAATCAAAGGCGCCGACGAGATCAAGGTATCCCTGACAGATGGCCGCATACTTGATGCCAAACTGGTCGGTTCTGACCCTGATGTGGACATCGCGGTGCTGGACGTGGAAGCAAAAAACCTGACCGAATTGAAGAGGGCTGATTCCGCCAAGATTCGTGTCGGTGATTTTGTGGTGGCGATCGGCAACCCCTTTGGTTTGGGCCAGACCGTCACCACCGGCGTTGTCAGCGCTCTGGGTCGTAGTGGCCTGGGTATCGAAGGCTACGAGGATTTCATTCAGACCGATGCTTCCATCAACCCTGGTAATTCCGGTGGTGCACTGGTGGATTTGAAAGGCGAGCTGGTAGGCGTCAATACCGCGATCATTGCACCGGCAGGCGGCAACGTGGGTATCGGCTTTGCGATTCCAATCAATATGGTCATGAACAGTGTCAGCCAGATTCTGGAAAGCGGCGAGGTGAAGCGGGGCCAATTGGGTGTGGTGATCCAGGATCTCACGCCGGATCTGGCGGAAGCATTTGAGTTGAAGGGCAAGCAGGGTGTAGTCGTGGCTGAAGTGCAGAAAGGCTCGGCAGCGGAAGAAGGTGGCGTCGAACCCGGTGACGTGTTGATTGAACTGGATGGCAAACCGCTCACCAGCGCGGGGCAACTGCGCAATCAGGTGGGTCTGAAAAAAATCGGCGACAAGGTGAAGTTAAAACTGCTGCGAGATGGCGATGAGAAAAGTCTGACCGTGGCGATCGGCGCACCGAGTGAAAACACCGTGGCGTCGGAAGGGGTGCATCAGTTCCTGGAAGGTGCCACGCTGGCTGTGAGTCGCGATCCTGCCGGAGTGGTAGTGAAAACGATTGAGCCCGGGTCGGCCGCGGAACAATCCGGTCTGCAGGAGGGCGATGTCATCGTCAGCGCCAACAAGAAGCGGGTGGAAACGGTTGAAGGCCTGCGTAAAGCCGTGCGCGACAGCGATCAAGTGTTGTTGCGGGTAGAGCGGGGCAACCTGGCGTTGTACTTGGTCCTGCGCTGAGGTTGGGATTAGGTCGCGCCACTACTTTTGTGGTGGCGTGTTCTTTGCCTAACTTTGTTCGGACTTCGAGAGATTTTGGTGCCCTTATCCTTTATAGATCCTAATTTTCGCCCCTCAAGCTGAGACTGTTCCGCATATTTTTGTCTAAAGGTTCTACTTTTTAGATAAAAACCGTTTTCCATCCCTGTCTATTTCATAGAATAACGGATTAGTTTTGGTAAACAGTGAAGTTGCCTGGCCATGTCAGAAAAGAAGTTGTCCTTTCTTTCCCGTTTGATGGGTGGCCGCCGTAAGGATCGGCGCGGCGGGCTGACGCCTGATGATATCCGTCGCAAGCTGGAAGGCTACCGCAAGACAGATGGGCCCGCCCAATTTGGCGCGGCTCAGGTTTATTCAGTCCAGGAAACTGACGATGTGGCACTGGAGGAGGCTTCTTCTCCCTCCTCAGAAAAAAATTCCCACCGCGAGTGAATGCCACAATAGGCAATGTTGCGCATCAAATACATTCGCGCAATCTTCTCAATTGACAATAATTATCATTAAAGATATCGTAGCCCTGTCCAGCGTCAGGAGACCGGGTTCCATGTACATCTGCATCTGCAAAGCCGTTACGGAAAAACAGGTTCAGCAACATCTGGCTGAAGGGGTTAACTCTTTCCGCGAGTTGCGTGAACGTACCGGCATCGCAACGCAATGTGGCAAATGTACTGGGGATGCCCGTTCCTGCATGCGTCAGCACCAATCGGCGACCAACGTTTCGCTTTACGTGCCCTGACCCCTGCGTTAGCCTTGTGTGGTTAGGCAGTAGCCACACAGGGGAGAGCGCGTATGCAGGGCGACAAGAAAGTCATCGAGTACCTCAATAAAATCCTCGGCAATGAACTGATTGCCATCAATCAATACTTTCTCCACAGCAAGATGTACAGGAACTGGGGCTTCGGCGAACTGGCGGAGCACGAGTACCATGAATCCATCGACGAAATGAAGCATGCGGACAAGCTGACCGACCGTATTCTTTTTCTGGACGGACTGCCGAACTACCAGCATCTGGGCAAGCTGCGTATCGGTGAGAATGTCAAAGAAATGCTGCAGTGCGATCTGGATCTGGAGCGCGACGCGATTCCAGTGCTGAAGGAAGGTATTGCGTATTGCGAGAAGATACAGGACTTCATGTCCCGTGAATTGATGGTGAAAATTCTGGATTCTGAGGAAGAGCACATCGACTGGTTGGAAACCCAGCTTAATCTGATCGACCAGGTCGGTTTGCAGAATTATCTGCAGTCCAAGATGAGTAGCTGATTTTGTTGCTGTAGACAGGTGCGGATTTCACCGCACCTGTCATCCCCGTCTTCGTTCTACTTTACCTTCCGTATTCTCTTCCCGAACGATCTTCCATTCTTTCCGGTTAGCTCGCCCACGTCAGCAATAAGCCAAGCCATCATTTGCGATGCAAGCAGGCCTGGATTGATGGCCGCAGATGGGCCGGAACCAGTTGCAACATACGCTTGCGTGCTTTGTATAGCATGGCCCGTGTGTTGGATACGCTGCAGCCGGTGCGTTCTGCAATTTCCTGACAATCCAGTCCTTCGCAGATGGCGTAGCGTACATGCCAGTACTGCACGGGCGTCAATTGTGAGCGTAGCAGTTCCAGCATCATCGACAGGCGTTCATCGCCGTTGTCTTCCGAGTCAGGGCCGCGGGTGGAGGGTTCAACCACGTTGGCGGCGTAGAGCGGTGCAACGTACTGCCCATCGAATGGCATGAGTGGCGTCTCGCTGGCCTGTTCGATCCCGATGTCGGTGAGGACAAACTCTTCCTTGCTCTCATAATCGGTGTCGCAGGGCTCCGGCAGGCGATCCAGACTTACATAGCACGGATATTCCTTTATCAGCGCGTCGACCATGCGGGTATAGGAAATCATCTTCAGTGTGCCGAGCATGATCTGGTTGCGCCGTTGGCCTTGTGCATCCAGGTTGCGTTGATACACGGCGGTCAACGGTTTATGTGCCACATCGCAGAACAACCCCGGCAGACTGTCGACCGCGTCACTGGGTAAATGACGGATGCCGACCTTCTTCACCAGATTGGCACAATAGCGATTGAAGTTGGCAATGATGAAAAGATGAATGTCCAGATTTTTCCACGCGCTTTCCGGCCAGTCCGCCAGATTGCGGTAGCGTTCGATGTCCGCAGCCATAACAAGACTCCTGTCTTAAAGTAGGTCGAAGTCTGCCGTGGACCCCCGTCCGCATGACCTCGCCATTTTCCTCAATGATGCCGCATTGCTGTCGGCTATTTTTGAATGCGGGGGTAGCTTAACAATCGCGATTTTTCGACACAATAGCGTAGTCTTTGAAT
>DATLII010000200.1:0-4709 GCA_035539495.1 Dongiaceae bacterium | reverse complement strand
CACAGGCCTATGCCCAACAGGCGCCATTACCTGTCAGCACTGAACTGCCACAGTTGCAACAGGGCGTGAATCCGTTGATCAACGCCGCCGCCACGTTGCTGGCGGTGAAAGCCGATCTGCCAGGCAACCAAGTGCGCAGCGTTTTCCCGACTCAGGTGAAAATCGCGCCGGTGGAACGCATCCGCGAATTCATCAACGCGCAACTACCCGGCATTACCCTGCAACCCTTGCCGGTAGCACCACGCCAGATTCCGTACCACGCCGGCTTCACTTATTTCGAACTGGACCGCAGCAGTGACCTGTGGAAACTGATGGAAAGCTCCGGCGGTTTCGCCGTACACCTGGGCGGCAATTTCCCCGGGCTGGCGATGGAACTCTGGACCATAAGGGACTGAACCAATGGACCCGAACGACAAAACCGTATTCACCCCCGGGCAACGGCAGCCCAATCAGAACGAAGCCGACCGCACCATGTTCATTCCGACGCCGGGTGCGCGTCCCACGGCTGCCCCAACTCCACCGCCTGTGCAGCCACAGGCCTATGCCCAACAGGCGCCATTACCTGTCAGCACTGAACTGCCACAGTTGCAACAGGGCGTGAATCCGTTGATCAACGCCGCCGCCACGTTGCTGGCGGTGCTGAGCAAATTGCGCAATACGCTGCAGCACGGTGACGTGGCCGGTCTGCATCGGCAGTTGGTGGACGAAGTCAAACGTTTCGATGCGCGCCTGAAACAGCAGAACAGCCGGCCGGAAATTGCGCTGGCGTCGCGTTATCAACTTTGTTCGGCGCTGGACGAAGCAGTGCTGAATACGCCTTGGGGTGCTCAAGCCGGATGGAGTCAGCGTTCGCTGCTGAGCCTGTTCCACAAGGAAACATTCGGCGGTGAAAAGTTCTTCGCGATTCTGGGCAAGATGTTGGAAGCGCCCGGCACCAATCTGGAATTTCTGGAACTGAATTATCTGTTGCTGAGCCTTGGATTCGAAGGCAAATACCGCATCGATCCTCGCGGCCGCGATCGTCTGGAATCCCTGCGCGACAATTTGTATTCCACCATCGAAAAACTGCGCGGCGATTTTCCGCTGGATTTGTCGCCGCGCGGTGATTCGGGTGTGAAGGTGAAAAAAGGTTTGGTGCATTATCTGCCGCTGTGGGTAGTGGCGTCGGTGATGCTGGCGATTTTGCTGTTGAGTTACACCGGTTTCCGGGTGTGGGTGTATCAGTCCACGGAGCCGACTGCGCAGCAATTGCAGTCGCTGAGTCAGGAACTGCAGAAGCCGGCGGAGTAAATTCGGTGCCGTGCCACTAGATGGACCGGAGGATGGGTGGAGTCCATCAGGACACGCCACAAGTACATCCCTGTAGGCTCGGCCGCCGCCATCCATGGCGGCTGACGTTCCTGATGGACTCCACCCATCCTCCGGCCCATCGTCAAGCAATGTGCCGCGCACGTAGAACGCTAAGACGCAAAAAACCAACAACATTCACGGCCAACTGGATGGACGCATGAAGCGGTTGCTCGACCTGTTTAAAAACAAGATTTTTCTGGGGTTGCTGGGGGTCACTGCCCTCGGACTGGTCATCTGGTTCGGCGCCGATTTCGTGAAGTTTGGCGAGAACAATGAAACCCTGTCGAAGACCGTGCGCCTGATCCTGATCCTGGCCGTCGTGCTGATCTGGCTGGTGGCGCAAATGATCGGCATGTTCCTGGCGCAACGTCGCAACAACGGCATGGTAGCGGCGCTGCAGGAAAGTCAGATCAATCCGGACGAAGAAAAACGCGATCAGGAACTGGCCGCGCTCAACCAGCGCTTCCGTGACGGGATGGCGATTCTGCGCAAAGCCAAATTTGACAGCCGCGATGGCAAAGTCGCCCTCTATCAATTGCCCTGGTACATCATCATCGGTCCACCGGGCGCCGGTAAAACCACTGCTTTGGTGAATTCCGGACTGGAATTTCCGCTGGCAGAAAGTCATGGCAAAGGTGCGCTCGGCGGCATCGGTGGCACCCGTAACTGCGATTGGTGGTTCACCAACGAAGCAGTACTGATCGATACTGCTGGCCGTTACACCACGCAGGACAGTCACAAAGTGGTGGATAACACCGCTTGGCAGACCTTCCTTACCCTGCTGAAAAAATACCGTCCGCGCCGCCCCGTGAATGGCGCTGTGGTCGCGATCAGCGTGCAGGATCTGATGACACAGCAGCCGGCCCAACGCAGCTACGCCGCCAAACAGATCCGCGATCGCATCGATGAATTGCAGAAAGCGTTCGGCATTCAGGTACCCATTTACGTGCTGCTCACCAAAAGCGATCTGCTGGCGGGCTTCACCGATTTCTTCGCCAACCTGACCCAACCGGAGCGGCAGCAGATCTGGGGCGTCACCTTCAGTCAGGCCGGTGGCAAACAGCAAGCGGGTCAGCAAGGCTTGGCCAATCTTCCCGCCGAACTGGACGAATTGATTCTGCGCCTGAATCAGCGCGTATTGTGGCGCGTGCACAATGAACGTGATCCTGCCAAACGCGCATTGATCCAGGGTTTCCCGCTACAGGTGGAAGCACTCAAGCCCCTGGTGTGCGAGTTCATGAACGAAGCCTTCTCCGCCAACCGCTTCAGCGAAGCCCCCGTGCTGCGCGGCGTCTATCTTTGCAGCGGCACGCAGGAAGGTACGCCCATCGATCGCATGATGGCGGCCGTGTCGGCCAACTTCGGTTTGAGCCGCGAAGTGCTGCGTAACGCACCAGGCGGCGGCAAGAGTTTCTTCCTTAATCGTCTGTTCCGCTCTGTAGTGATTCCCGAGTCGGAACTGGTGGGCAGCAACCGTCAGGTGGAAACCTCGCTGCTATGGGTACGCCGCGTTTGTTTCGCACTGATGGGATTGGCGGTGGTGGGCGCACTGGCGGTGTGGACTGCCACGGTAAAACGCAATGACGATTTCATGGCGCAAGTGAGCGAACTCACCGGCCAATATAAATCTGCACACGACGGCTTGAATATCACGGATCGCGAGTTGCCCAGCACCCTGCCCTCGCTCAATCCGTTGCGCGCGGCTGCCGGCGTTTACAACCAGGAAGAACATCCCTGGCTGTCCGGCATGGGGCTGTACGACGCCAGTGTCGATGCCGCCGCCGACAAGCTCTATCACCAGGCGCTGCAGAAAGATTATCTGCCCCGTTTCGGCAATCTGCTGGAACAACACCTGAACAGTCTGAACGCCGACGATCAGGCCCTGATCGATACCTTGCGCGCTTACCTGATGCTGGGTGATTCCACCCATTTCAATCCTGAAATTGTGAAGCGCTGGGCGCAACAACAATGGGTGAAGCAATATCCCGGGGAAGCTACCAAGCAGCAGGAATTAATGGATCACCTGACGCACCTGTTCAGCAAAGGCTTCGAACCGCTGGGACTGAATGCGCAAGTAGTGGAAAGCGCGCGCATGAAAGCACGGCAGATTCCCGCGGCGCAGCGTCTGTATAGCCAGATCAAAGCCGGTCCGTTGGGCCAAGGCCAACTGGATCTGTATGCGCAAATGGGCGCGAAAGCCGCCGCTCCGTTCGGCTACATGGGCAGCACAGCAGAACTGATGATGCTGGAACTGTTCACCAAGCCCGGTTACGACTCGCTGGATTTCAGCAACGACTCGCCGCTGCTGAAACAGATGGAAGAAGATCGCTGGATCTACGGCGATTCGCAGGTGGACGATTTCACCGACGCCGACAAGGAAGCCTTGATGGCGGAGCTGAAAGACCTGTACATGAGCGACTACCGCTCCAACTGGCGCAGCTTCCTGCAACTGTTGCACATCAAACCGTTCGGTGAATTGCAAGCCGCCACCAACGGCCTGAAACAGCTGGCGGATCCTGTCTATTCCTCCATCGTCACTGTGCTGAAAATTGTGCGCGAGCACACCAGCCTCACACCGGGCTGGCCGCAGCCGCCAGCAATTCCCGGTGCGTCTGCCGCAGTAAAAGATGCCGCGGGAAAACTGCTGAACAAGGTGGTCACGCCCACGCCGGTGGACATCGATTTCCGCGAACTGAACCAGTTGACCACGCAGAGCGAACAACAGCCGGCCGGCATCAATGACATTCTGGCCGCGTTGAAAGAACTGCACGCCTACTTCAACGACATGGCTGTGGCTCCCAATCCCAACGAAGCCATCTTCGCTGCCGCCAAGGAACGCTACAGTGGTAACGCCGCTGATCCGCTGCGCAAACTGCGCGTGTTGGCCAGCAATGCGCCCACGCCGGTCGGCATCTGGCTCACCGAATCCACCAATCACATTTGGGGAGTGATGCTGGGCGGCGCCAAAGGCCATCTGAATGCCAGCTGGAAAAAAGAAGTGGCGGACAAGTTCAACGCCACCCTGGCCAATCGCTATCCCCTGCGTGCCGGCGGTAGCGAAGCAGGTCTGGAAGACTTCAACAACTTCTTCATGCCGGGCGGCGTGGAGCAGGCATTTGTGCAGGCCAACATCAAACCGTTCCTGGACAGCACTGGTCGCGCCAAATCCGTGGATGGTCAATCCATGGGAATCTCGGGCGACGCCCTGGCGCAAATCCGCACCGCCGACACCATCCGTACCGCGTTCTTTGCTGGCGGCCAGGAAAATGGCGTGAGCTTCCGCATTCGCCCGATCACGCTCGATACCGCCGTCGGCCGCTTCGAACTGCAATTGGGTGATCAACGCATCGAATACACCC
>DATLII010000199.1:0-2927 GCA_035539495.1 Dongiaceae bacterium | reverse complement strand
TGCCTATGCTGAACCTGCAGGTGATCGGTTTTTACGACCAGTTCTATCTGGCGGCGAAAGTGGAAGCCAATCTGGCGACCGATGATGTCTACTCCGACATTCCTTTCACGTCCAATCTTCCTTCCGGCGAAAAAACGTCGTTGACCAACGAAGTGGAGCGCAACGATTACAGTCTGACACTGGGCTACAAGCCGACCGAGGATCTCGCACTGTTCGGCGGTTATATGAGTGGCGAAACAGAGTTGACGCCGGAGACTGTCTCTTGCGCTGACGTTAATGATTGCCCCAATACGGCCTCCATCATGGCGTCCGACGGCTTCGGCACCTATCGCCAAACTTACGAAGAGCAAGGCTTTTTCCTGGGCGCCAGTTATGGTTGGACATTAGGCCCTGGACGGATCAATGGCAGCTTGGCATACGCGATGATGGACGGTGAGTATTCCGATAATTACCATGATGCCGTTGGCGCGCGCGAATTCAAATTCGAAGGCGATAGCAATGGTGTCAGCGCTGCATTGACCTGGACGGCACCGCTGACAGAATCGCTGATGTATTTCGTGGACGGACGTTACCAGCAGTATGAAATGGATGCGGACGATAAATCCGGTGTCGCCGTGTTTGCTGGCAGCAGCGTGCAGACAGTAGAGCGCATTTTGGGCGCAACCGCTGGCGTGCAGATGGTGTTTTAAGAATTAGAACGATCCAAAGGTGCGGACGCGCGGTTTGGCTGGCGACGTCTCTTCTTTGTCTTCTGTGTTAGTGGGCGCGACATCGGCGGCAGGAGCTGGCGTCGATGGGGTTGCAGCGGGAATCTCTGCTGTCGCTGGCGTGGAAGCCAGATCGGCTTCCGCCAATGCGGCGGCGGGTGTTGTCGGTGCAACTGGCGGTTGCGCGACGGTGGGAATGGCAGTTGTCGAGACGGCTGGCGATGTTAGCGGCTGAGTAACAGATGGTCGGTTTACGGACGGAGCGGGGTCGCGAGCGACGGGTGCCGCCAATACCGCTTTTTCGTTCTTTTCTTTTTCGATTTTTGTAATGGCGGTTGTTGCAGTTGCCGCGCTCGTCGTTCGAGCCGGCTGCTGCCGTTGTGCCACACGTTGGCGCCGCTCCTGCAATGCGCGCTCCAGTGACGCTACAGCCGTGGTACTCACAAAAGCATCTTCAGCCTGCTGCAGCCACTGCCGTGCACTGGTGAACTGATCTCGTGCTATCAGTTGTTGGATCCGTTCACTGAAACCCTCCGCGATTTGCCGGCGATAGCGGGCCGCATTCTCCTCCGCCAGATTCGTTTTCATGGCTGCGCGTGTCGATTCTGCGGCGGCCAGTAATATTTCCTGCGCTTGATCCGGCGATGCTTTCCCAGCTTCCGCCAGATTGCGTTGAATAACCTGTTCCAGCTCAGCCAGGCGGGCCTGCTGTTGGCGCTGTTCAGTCATGGTTTGTTGAGTAGCGGCGTACGCGGACTGCAAATCCGCTGCCGCCGGCGCCGACAATTCCGCAATCAGCGTTAAATGGTCGGGAACACGATCCAGCTCACGACGTTCGAGCAAACCTCGGGTGTGAGTCACCTGACGCTCCAACAACTGCGCGATCTGCGTATTCGCCTCCGCATCGCTCGGTGCCAATTGCCGGATCTGTTGCAGGCGGGTGAGCAGTTGCCGTTGCGCGCCCACGTTGCCGGGATCGGTCCCCGTCAATTCCCGGGCTGCCTGCCACTGCTGCGCGATCACGCGAGCCAGGCGATCTGATTCCGGAGGCGTTATCGCATCTTTTACAGTATTGGGAGCCGCAGCCGATGGAGCCGTATCAGCGATCGCGTCTACAACATCCTGCCTGTCCGACTTCGCAACCGAAGGCGGCGCGGCAATGTAACCCGGCAGCATAAAATAACCCGCTGTCACGCCTACCACGACAACCGTTCCCGCCGCCATCCAGGCCCGCCCTTTACGCCGGCTCGGTACCACGGGCACCCGGACAGCACCGCCCGTCTGCGACGGCCTCTCCCGGGCGGCCCGATCTGCCGGCAGCTCACTGACACCTGTCTTATGGATATGCCCTGCAGCAGCATATTCGTCGGCAAGATCGGCCACCGGCGTCGCATCTGGATGCGGCGGCCCCGACATCAGCAACGTGCTTTCTCCCGGCGCCCGTACCGTGCGCGCCAGTTCCTGCTCCGGCAGCGTCGATGCCATCCGCGCCAGTTCCTCGCGCAGATCATTGCCCCGGCTGAAGCGGTCATTTGGATTCTTCGCCAGCAGCCGGTCGATCACGGACTGGAAGGTCTCCACGGCGGTCGGCAGGGGCGGGGGTGGTGAATGCACATGGGCAAACAGATACATCTGAAAGCCCTTCATCGCATCGTACTGGCGGAAGTCGAAGGGCCGGGTGCCGGTCAGGATTTCGTACAGCACGATGCCCAGACTGTACAGATCGCTGCGACCATCAATTATCTTGCCGGCGGGCTGCGCCTGCTCCGGACTCATATAAGCGCCGGTGCCGAAGGGGATGCCCTGGCTGGTGATCGTGGTGTTGGAATCGCTTTCCTTGGCGATACCGAAATCCAGGATGCAGAGGGAGCCGTCTTCGCGGAACAGGATATTGTCTGGCTTGATGTCCCGATGCACGTAGCCTTTCTCGCCGGCGAAATCGAGCCCGGCGGCGATCTGCTGCGTGATCTGGATGGCGTCGCGGAAGGTCACCGGCTGGCTTTTCAGGTGCTGGCTTAGCGTGCCGCCCCGAATGTACTCCATCACGATATAGCCGGTGCCGTCATGCGTGCCCCAGTCGAACACGGGCACCACGTTGGGATGCGACAGCTCCGCCAGGCGGCGGGCCTCATCCAGGAAGCGTTCTTTCCAGCGGGCATTGTTCTGCAGATGATGAGCCAGGATCTTGATGGCTACCTGGCGGCCGGTGGACTCCTGGCG
>DATLII010000198.1:0-2747 GCA_035539495.1 Dongiaceae bacterium | reverse complement strand
CTTTACGCGTGCGGGCGCGGTTGGGCACGTAGAAGAAATGGCGGACCTGACCCGTATTGTGGTTCCGCCCACGGGCGCGCCTGCCCGCCAAGCATCATTGCCTGATGCGGGATTGGCCCAACCGATTTCGGTGACGGGATTTATCCGGCCGGCGCCGATGGCAAATGTGGAACGCACGCCGTCCGGTGCCGGTGGTGACACCGTGCATGTTCAAGGCCCGGTGGGTGCGTCGTCAGCGGCAATGTCGGCTGCTACAGCCAGGCGGAAAAAACGTCGGCGTATTCTTCCTGCCGTGTTGGCGCTGCTGCTGATTGTTGGCGCGGCTATTTACGCGGTTCCCAGTTGGCGTTACGCATTGCTGGATCCCATCATGTTTGCTACGGGCATGGCCAGTCCCCAGCGCGGCATCAGCGCTCACAGCATTCATCTGGGCATGAGCGCGGCCTTCAGCGGCAGCGCCCGTGAATTGGGTCGCGCCACGCGCTTGGGTATCGAAGCCTATTTCCATGAAGTGAATCTGCGGGGTGGTGTGCATGGCCGCCGCCTGGAATTAGAGCCGTTGGACGACGGCTATGAACCGGAACGCGCGCAAGCGAATTTGGCTGCGTTGTTGGATGCGGATAACGGTGCGTTTGCCTTGATCGGCAATCTGGGCACACCGACAGCACGGGCGATTCTGCCGGATCTGTTGAAGCATCGCATGCTGTTGTTCGGGGCGGTGTCGGGGGCGCAATTGCTGCGGAACGATCCGCCCGATCGTTATGTTTTCAACTACCGCGCCAGCTATGCCGAGGAAACCACCGCCCTTGTGCATTACTTTGTCAGTGTGCTGGGATTGCAGCCCGACAGCATTGCGGTATTCCGCCAGAACGACAGCTTCGGCAGCGATGGTCTAGCGGGTGTGGCCAATGCGCTGTTGCAATACAACGTGTCGCTGGATCGCATCGTCAAAGCCAGCTACCCGCGCAACACGGTACAAGTCGAGCAAGCCGTAGCAAAACTGCAGCCGCACTTGGGGCGCTTGCAGGCGATCATCATTGTTGCCACTTATCCTGCCAGCGCCGAATTTACCCGCCAGTTGCGACGGGCAGGTTATCGCGGCCGTTTCGCCAACGTGTCGTTTGTGGGATCGCTGTCGCTGGCAGAACAATTGCGGGAAATGGACGGCGCTGTTGGTCATGGCGTTATTGTGTCGCAAGTAGTCCCCATGCCGGATGCCTACGCGTCGGGAGTGTTGGAATATCGCGCGGCGATGGAGCAGCATTTCCCTAGTGAACCGACTGGATTTGGATCGTTGGAAGGCTATATCGCGGCACGATTATTCGTGCATGGGTTGGAGCGGGCCGGCCGTTATCCCACTGTAGAAACACTGGTGGACCATTTGGAAAAAATTCGCAATCTGGACCTGGGGATTGGTACGTCTCTATCGTTCAGCCGTTCTGATCATCAAGCCAGCCATCGCGTGTGGGGTTCGGTGATCAATGCGAAAGGTCAGTTCGAAGCGCTGGATCTGGAAAAATTAGATTTGACGGATGGATCGGCGGATCAGGATTAATCAGGGCATTCCTTACTAATGGAAATGCCCTGATTATCGGCATCACATTGCAGGTTTTACATCAACGCGACGCAAACACCGGTGAAAACATAACTGGCGCTGCCTTCGTTTTGCGCGTCCAGTTGTTTCCAGTTGTTGGTGGTTTTCCACTGAGGATCAGCCTCATTGGAATTATAGTAATAGCACTTGCCGCCCTGCAGGGTTACCAGAATGTTGTGCATGCCGGAATAGTTGGAATCTGATGGCGTGCCGCTACTGTGCATGGTGTAGCTGCAGTTGTAATAGACCTCTTCGTCCAACGCTACGGTCGCTTTCACACCGCCTGCGGTGAGCATATTAAACAGGGCCTTCATCCCGGCCTGATAGGGACCTGTGACATAGGCTATCGCCTTGTTCTTCTGAACTTCATCACAGATCAGTTTGGCCGTTACTTTGGGCCAGCGTTTTTTCACTTCGCTGACAATACGACGCGGATCGCTATTTTCCGCTGCAGCCAGCAGCGCGGTGGCGGGTGCGCCAGATTCGGCCTGGAATTTAATATCCGGCCAGAGATCCGTTTCGGCATAGCTCTTGGTGAGATTGGTATTCGAATTTGTCAGCTCCGAAACCGCCACGACAGTGCAATGCGCGGCACAGGAGTTTCCAGTTTGAGTTTTCATTTTTTTTGATGGCATGAGGTCACCCTTGCGACGTTGTTGTTGATGTTGCTCAACCGTTGCAAGTTGGTGGCCGGACCCTGGCCGGCGTTCTGTGCAAAATTGCCGTGCCAGGGGATGACGCAGGTTGGATTATGCGGGCGTGGTCGTGTCACCCAGCAGGCGGTGACCTGTCACTCGTACTTTATCCTGATTCAGCACGGACCGGATCACGCTCAGGCCGGCTGCGGCGAGGGCAGAGGCTGCGCGATCGGTCAGGGCGACTTCCGCGCAGGGCGTGACGTCGGATTCGCCCCCCGCCTGATGGATATGGATTGGCAGGCCGTCCACCTCGGCGCTGGGATTGGCGCCTTTGCCCTGGGAGCGGGCGTCTGCCAGCACCAATGTCACCAGCCAGGCACCGTTGCCCCACAGGTAGTAGCCATGAGCATTCTTCTCCGGTAGTTCCTCGAACGGGAAGGCATTGATGGGGCTGGTACGCTTGCCATAGGGCAGCCGCAGCAGGAAGCGGGGGGCGACCAGTTGCAGGTAATGGG